>JAFSAC010000060.1 GCA_017442265.1 Clostridia bacterium
AACCGCTCAGATACTTGCTGCTGTTGGTCTCATAGATATAATCTGTGGAAACATCAATACCCCAGTCATTGAGGAAGGCGCCAAAGTAATCCAGGTCTTCAAGGGTATTCCAAACCGGAGGGTACCCCCGCCCCGCTGATCGCTTATAATAACCCGATCTTTGAAAAGGACTCGCCGATCTCCCCCGATCGGATGGTGACCGATGAGTATCTTGACCGGGTAGGGGAAGCGCTGGTGAACGGCGCGCGGCTGGCGGAAAAAGCCGGCTTTGACGGGGTGGACATCAAATGCTGTCACCGGTATCTCAATTCCGAACTGCTGTCAGCTTACGAGCGCCCCGGAAAATACGGCGGCTCGCTTCAAAACCGCACCCGCCTGCTCCGGGAAGGGGTCAAAGGGGCGATCGAGAACTGTTCCAAGGACTTTATCGTGTCCTCCCGCCTTAACGTATACGACGGCTTTCCGTATCCGTACGGATTTGGGGTGGGTCGGGACGGTACCCTTGATTTTGACCCGAGCGAACCGATCTGGCTCATCAAAGAGCTGTATGAATATGGGGTGCGGCTGTTGAACATCACCATGGGCAACCCCTATTTCAACCCCCACGTCAACCGTCCGTTTATGAGAGGCGGATACGAGCCGCCGGAGCATCCGCTTTACGGGGTCAGCCGGGTGCTCAACGGTACCGCGAAGATCAAAGAGGCGGTGCCGGATATGGCGCTGATCTGTTCGGCGGTGTCCTACCTCGGGGTGAGCGCTCCGAATGTGCTCGCCGGGTTTATTGAGGACGGAAAATTCGATCTCGCCGGGTTTGGACGAACGATTTTTGCCTACCCCGATTTTGCCAACGATATTGTGAAAACCGGGGAAATGGATAAGAGAAAAATTTGTCTTTGCTGTTCCAAATGCACCGAGATTATGCGTACCCCCGGCGGCACCCCCGGCTGTGTTATCCGGGATAAAGAGGTGTATCTGCCGATCTATCAACAACAGTGTGGAGGGAAACAGAAATGAAAACGGCACTTGTAACCGGAGTGGCCGGCGGTATCGGTTTTGCCACCGCCAAAAAATTACTCCAAAACGGGATCGCGGTGGTCGGTATGGACGTGGCGCCGGCGATGCCCGCCCCCCTGTCCGGGGAATTTACCTACGTGACAGGCGACCTCTCCCGAGCGGAAGATCGGGAAAATTTTGTGAAGACCGCCCTTGACCGGTATGGTCGTATCGATATGCTTGTGAACGTCGCCGGGGTCGCTCCGAAGGTGCGTACCGATATTTTGGAGATGAGTGAAGAAAGCTACGATTTCGTCATGAATATCAACCTCAAGGGCACCCTCTTCCTCACCCAACTGGTAGCCAATAAAATGGTGGAGCAGGGAAGCGGGAGCATTGTCAATATCTCCTCCATGTCGGCCTACACCAGCAGCGTGTCCCGTGGGGAATACTGCATCTCCAAAGCGGGGCTCTCTATGGTGACCACCCTCTTTGCCGACCGGCTGGCGGAATACGGCATCACGGTGAACGAGGTGCGCCCCGGCATCATTGCGACCGGGATGACCGATAAGGTGAAGGAAAAATATGATGCGCTGATTGACGGCGGTCTGTTACCCGTTCGGCGGTGGGGACAGCCGGAGGACGTGGCGGATGCGGTGTTTGCACTGGCAAGCGGGGCGCTTCCCTACGTGACCGGGCAGGCCATTAACGTGGACGGCGGTTTCCATATCCGGAGGTTATGATGAAAACGTATACGTACGATTGCGTGGTAATCGGCACCGGCGCGGCGGGGTATAACGCCGCTTGCCGGTTACAGGAATGGGGTAAAAAGGTGGTCGTTATCACCGAAGGGGTGAAAGACGGCACCTCCCGGAACACCGGCAGTGATAAACAGACCTATTATAAATTAGGACTCGGCGGAGATGCCCCCGACAGCGTTCGTCAAATGGCGCAAAACCTGTTTGACGGCGGCTGTGTGGACGGGGATAATGCGCTGTGTGAAGCGGCACTGTCCAGCCGATGCTTTCTGCATCTCTGTGAACTGGGGGTTCCGTTTCCGGTCAACCGGTACGGAGAATATATCGGGTATAAAACCGACCACGATCCCTTTGCCCGGGCGACCAGCGCCGGACCGCTCACCTCGAAATTTATGACCGAAGCGTTAGAGCGGGAAGCCGAGCGGCTGAACGTTGAGGTAAAAGACGGTCTGCTGGCGGTGGAGATTTTGACCGAAAAGGAAGCGGTTTGCGGCCTTCTCTGTATCGAAAAGGCGACCGGGGAACCGGTGGCTTTTCGGTGCGCCGATATTGTTATGGCGACCGGGGGTCCTGCCGGCATTTATGCCGACAGCGTGTACCCGGAATGTCACACCGGGATGACCTCCCTGGCATTACTTGCGGGAGCAGCGGCGCAAAATCTGACCGAGTGGCAGTACGGACTGTCCTCCATCGCCCCTCGCTGGAATGTGTCCGGCACCTATATGCAGGTACTGCCGCGGCTGGTGTCGGTCGATGAGAACGGCACCGAGCACGAGTTTTTGACCGAGTATTTTGATGACCCGTACGAGGCGCTGTCCACCCTGTTCTTAAAAGGGTACCAGTGGCCATTTGACCCGAAAAAGGCGGAAAACGGTTCCTCCCGGATCGATCTTATGGTGCACCGTGAGCGGGTGGAGAAAAACCGCCGGGTATATCTCGATTTCACCAAAAATCCGTTTGACTGGGAGGAGATCGACTATACCCGCCTGTCGGAGGAAGCCCGGGAGTATCTCCAAAAAGCCGGTGCGTGCTTCGGACGTCCGATCGAGCGGCTTTTAAAAATGAACGCCCCCGCTATCGACCTGTACCGGGACAAAGGGGTGGATATTACCACCGAGTATTTAGAGATCGCCTTATGCGCCCAGCATCATAACGGCGGGGTAGCGGTGGATCTCTGGTGGCAGACCACCGTTCCCGGGTTGTATGCCGCCGGCGAATGTGCCGGCACCCACGGAATTGCCCGTCCGGGCGGTTCAGCATTGAACGCCGGGCAGGTGGGGTCGCTTCGGGCGGCTCAGCATATCCTTCACCACCCCGGTCGGTTGGTGGACGAGGAGCTTTTTGCAAAAATTCTGCAAAAAAACGAGGGGAAAGCTCTTGGCAAATTGATCAAAAAGGACGATAATATAGAGGAGCAAACCTTGCGTGCCCGCCGGCGGATGAGTGATTTTGCCGCGGCGGTGCGGGACCCGGACGGTATGAAAAAGGCGCTGAAAGCGGCGAGTGCAGAGCTTCAAAATCTTTCGGAGATCGCCTCTGTCAGCGACCGGCAGAACCTCTATCGGTATTTCAAGCTGCGGGATACCCTCGTGACCCAATGCGCGGTGCTGACCGCAATGCTGGAAGGGAAGGCAAGTGACCCCGGACGGATACAGCAGACGGTGCTGAAAAACGGAGAATTCTGTTGTTCCTATCGCCCGGTGCGCCCGATCCCGGACGGGGACGATTTCTTTGAAAACGTGTGGCGCGGCTATCGGGAAAACGAAAACGTGTTTTAAGGAGTGTGCCAGATGAACGAGCGGTATCTGGATATTATGGAAAAAGCGCTCTCTGCCTATTCGGACGAGCGTATCCGGGAATATATCGACGAGGTCAAGGAGAACGGCCTGAAAGAACACGGGTTTCCCCGCCTCGGTGCGAATATCGGAATTCTGTTCGCCTACGGTCGGCGGCCGGAGCTTCTGCCGGTGTTTATCGAGATTATGGACATCTGCTGTGAGCAGATGCCGCAGAAAAAAGCGGCGAACGATTTCTCGGTTCGGGAGGTCTGTTGCTCGTTGATGCTACTCGAAAAGAAAGGGATCGTGGACCCTGCGCTGATTTCAAAATGGAAAGGGCAACTGTCCCTTTTTGATCCGTGGACCCGGTATACTCAGGTAGCGAAATCCCCCGACACCCCGATCGAAAATTGGGCGTGCTTTGCGGCGGTGAGCGACTTCGTCCGCGGGGTGTGGTGCGGGGTGGATACCGCAAAATTCGTCGACTGGGAGGTGTCGTCCCAGCTTTTGAATCTCGACGAGATCGGGATGTATAAAGACCCGCACAACCCGATGATGTACGATTTGGTGCCGCGTACCCTGCTTACCTTTTTACTGCGGTTTGGGTATGAGGGCAAGCATAAGCCGGCGATCGAAAGGATGCTGGACAACACGCTGGACCTCACCTTAAGGATGCAGTCGGTTACCGGGGAACTGCCGTTTGGCGGTCGGAGCAACCAGTTTGTGCTGTGTGAGACCTGGCTTGTCTCCTATTTCGAGCTGGAAGCGTTGCGGATGAAGGAGAAAGGAGATCTCACCCGTGCGGGGCAGTGTAAGGCCGCCGCTTCTTTAGCGGCGGATAATGCGTGGCATTATCTGTCGCTTGACCCCATTCATCATATTAAAAACCGGTATGATCTTGCCACCAAAATCGGATGCGAGCATTACGGCTATTTTAATAAGTATATGATCACGGTGGCATCCAACCTGTATATGGGGGCGCTGTTTGCGGATGAGAGCATTGAGCCCACCGCCGCCCCGACCGAAGTTGGCGGGTACGTAATCAGCACCGGCCCCGATTTTCATCAAACTTTCTTAAATGCCGGCGGGTATTTTCTGGAATTTGACACCGCCGCCAATCTCGGGTATGATGCGAGTGGACTTGGGCGGGTACATAAGGCCGGTTGCCCCGGACCGCTTTGCCTGTCGGTGCCGTTCCCGAAAACGCCGGCGAGCTATCAACTGGAGGGGGAGAACCCCGGTCCGGCGGCGCTGGGACTTGTCGGTGCGGCGGGAAAGCCGTATACCCTGCGGGACTATACCGCCGCCCCCGATCGGGTGACCGCTACCTTTGATTGTGCGGTCGGTTCGGAGCGGTATGAGGTGTCCGAAACCGGGGTAGAGATCACCTATTCTCGTCCCGGCTTTACCCTCCCGGTGTTTGCGTTTGACGGAGAAAAGGATACTGAGATTTCAGTGGAGGATCATCGCATCGAGGTGCGGTATGAAAATGCCGTCTGCACCTATCGGTTTGACGGAACCCTTAAGGATTATCAGGTTTATTATAACCGCAACGGCCGGTACCGGGTGTATACGGTGGACGGTCAGCGGTTACATATTGAGATAAAGGAACTGTGAGTATGAACTATACACTCGGTTTAGTATCGATCTCCTTTCGGGAACATTCCCCGAAAGCGATTTTAGAGGCGATCAAAGGCACGCCGCTCACCTGTATCGAGTGGGGGAGTGATCGCCACGTCCCGCCTGAAAAGGCGAAAGAGGTGGCCTCCTTGCAAGCGGAATACGGGGTCACCTGCTGTTCTTACGGCACCTATTTTCGGTTAGGGGTCACCCCCCTTAAAGAGTTGCCGGGGTATATCGAAGCGGCGAAAGTACTCGGCACCGATATTCTGCGGCTGTGGTGCGGAGATAAGGGGAGCGAGCGGTATTCCGACGAGGAAAAAGCCGCCTTGTTCCGGGAATGCCGATTAGCGGCCAAGCTTGCCGAACAAAGCGGGGTTACCCTTTGTATGGAATGTCATAACGGGACCTATACCGATACCGTCACCTCGGCGCTTCAGTTGATGCAGGCGGTGGATTCCCCGCATTTTCGGATGTACTGGCAACCGAACCAGCATCGTTCGGAGGAGGAAAACCGCCGGTATGCCCGGCTGATAGCCCCTTACGTTCAGAACCTGCACGTGTTTCAGTGGAAAGGAAAAGAGCGGTTTTCTCTTTGGGACGGGATGGACGAATGGAAAGGATACCTTTCCTGCTTCCCGGAGGGGAAAACGCTGCTGCTTGAATTTATGCCGGATGACGACATCCGGTCACTGCCGACAGAGATGAGAGCGCTGTGTGAGATTATAGGAGGGGCAAAATGACCGAGATCTATTTGTGTGAAAAACCGGACCAGGTAAAATGGGTGTTTGGCACCGAGGATGCCGTATACACCAAAGCGGACCTTGCGTCCGATCCCGACCGCTTTCATTCGGTGGAATATGTGTTTTCCACCTGGGGGATGCCGGTGCTGTCGGTGGAGGAGATCAAAACCTGTCTGCCGAACCTAAAAGCGGTGTTTTATGCCGCCGGGACGGTGCAATCCTTTGCCCGTCCGTTTTTGGAATGCGGGGTGAAGGTGTTTTCCGCGTGGGGCGCGAATGCGGTCCCGGTGGCGGAATACACGGTGGCGCAGATCATTCTTGCCAATAAAGGGTTTTTCAGGACCATGCGGTATACCGACCGGAAGTGGGCACGGACCGCTTATGCCGCTTACCCCGGGAATTTTGACGTGAAGATCGGTATTCTCGGCGCCGGTATGATCGGAAAACTGGTGATCAAACAACTGCGGGATTACCGGGTGGAGGTGCTGGTGTTCGACCCCTTCCTGCCGGATGAAAAAGCGGCAGAACTTGGGGTCAAAAAGGCGACCCTCCCGGAGATTTTTGAGCAGTGCACGGTGGTGTCAAATCACCTGGCCAACAATCCGCAGACGAGAGGAATGCTGACCGGCGAGCTGTTTTCTATGATGCCGGAGAACGCTACCTTTATCAACACCGGACGTGGCGCACAGGTGGTAGAAAACGAGTTTATTTCGGTGCTGAAAGCCCGCCCGGATCTTTTCGCCCTGCTGGACGTGACCGACCCGGAGCCGCCCCGCCCGGACAGTGAGCTTTATACCCTTTCTAACTGCATTTTAACCCCGCACATTGCGGGGAGCAGTGGGAACGAGGTGCGCCGTATGGCGGAATATATGCGGGAGGAACATAAGGCGCTGGTTGCCGGTCGTCCCACCCGGTATGAAGTCACCCTTCAAATGCTCAAAACCATGGCATAAATCAAAAACCGAGAGCAGCCGCTCTCGGTTTTTTTGTTGCTATTGAAAAATTGATAAGACGGTTGTAAATATTTCAAAAGTGTGATATACTAAACGGTACTGAGAAGAAAAATTTGGTTTTTTGCGATGAAACAGACGGAGGTTCAGGCGGATGACCTATAAGCTCACAAAAACGGTATATGGGATTATGATGTCCCTCATTTTGTTTTTGGTTATCTTTTTTCAATATCGGGATTATGCTTGTAAAAAGCCCTTTCTGCTGTCCAATCCCGTGATTTTGCTGATTCTTTTTGGATTGTTTTGCCTATGTGCGGTTGCATATTGGCTGGCAGCCGGACGGCAGTGGCAGATGCCGACGCGGTTTCAGAAGCCGGATCTGGATAGATGGATCGGCATTTTCACCGTTATTCTTTTTATGGGACAAGCGTATGTTTTTCATAACATTTTCTTTTTGTCCGGGTGGGATTCGGGAATGATCCGGGATGCCGCCAATCTGCTGTATCTCGAGGACGGGCCGGGCTTTGCGGAGTATTGCGGCGACTATTTTTCCCGGTACCCTAACAACATCGCAATCATTAACCTTTGCGCCTTTATCTTGAAGATTAATTCACAGATCGGTATTTTTTACGGCGATCGGGTGATTATGAGCTGCGTGCTGGTCAACTGTGCGATCAACTCGCTGACCTGTTACCTGATTTATAAAACGGTCGGTTTATTCGCCGGAAAGAAAACTGCTTTTGCCGGTTACTGTCTGGCGGTTCTGCTGATCGGTGTGTCTCCCTGGTCGGTTATTTTCTACTCCGATTCGGTAGGATTGATCTTCCCGATACTTAGCTTTTATCTGTATGCCAAACCGATTTCCCGTAAGGGCTGGCGGTATGCTGCTCGTGCGGGCGCGGCGCTGGTGGCGACCGCCGGATATTTCATCAAACCGCAGTGCATTATTCTGCTGATCGCCATTCTCGGAGTGGAATTCTTGCGCGCACTTCATCGGTTTCGCATCAAAAATCTGATCCGACCGCTGGCGTTTGTCCTGGTGTTTGCGATCGGCTTTGCGGGGGTTACCGCTTTTAATAACTTAACTATGAAAAAGATTGGTTTTGAGCCGGATGAGGAACGCACCTTCGGTATGACCCATTTTTTTATGATGGGTCTCAATCAGAAGGACGGCGGGATCTATTCTTTTGACGACGTGTATTTTTCAGATTCCTTTGAAACTGCTGCGGAAAGAAAGCAGGCGAATATAGAAAAAGCGGTGGAGCGGTTATCCGATATGGGATTTTTCGGATATGCCAAACACGTGGCACATAAAATGCTCATCGCCTTTAACGACGGCACCTTCGCCTGGAGTAACGAGGGCGGGTTCTTTGCGCGGGTTCCTCAGGGGCCGGAAAGCCGAGCGGCCTCTTTCTTGAAATCTCTTTATTATAAAAGCGGTTCCCGATACGAACTATTTTGCCTTTTTGCACAGGTGATCTGGGTGGCTGTACTGATCGGCGCGTTTGCATCTTGCCTTTTCAAGCACCCGAAACCGAGCGAACGGTCGCTCAGCATTCTATGGCTGTCGGCGGTGGGAATCATCCTGTTTATGGCGCTGTTTGAAGTAAGAGCGCGGTATGTTTATATTTTTGCTCCGATTTTCTGCGTACTGGCGAGTGTGGGATATCGCAAGCTGTTTTTCCTTGCGAAATCCGGCATCGACCGACGTTTAGCAAAGAGAGGGAAGTAAATGAAACCGACATTGTATATCGTTATTCCTTGTTACAATGAGCAAGAGGTGTTACCGATCACCGCCCCTCAGTTTTTAGAGCAGCTGCAAAGGATGCAGGAAAAGGGGCTTGTTTCGGCGGACAGTAAAATCCTGTTTGTCAACGACGGCAGTCGGGATAATACCTGGGAGATCATCACCGGGCTTGCCAAAGAGAACGGCACCTTTATCGGCATCTCCCAAAGCCGCAACCGCGGACATCAGAATGCGGTGCTGGCGGGGCTAATGGAAGTAAAAGACCGCTGTGATATCACCATTTCGATCGACTGCGACGGCCAGGATGATATTTCGGCTATGGAACGCATGGTGGAGGAATACCGCAACGGTCACGAGGTGGTATACGGGGTGAGAAGCAGCCGTAAGACCGACACCTTTTTCAAGAGAACTACCGCCCAGGGGTTTTATAAGCTGCTCAACGCTATGGGTGCCGAAGTGGTGTATAACCACGCCGATTACCGGTTGATTTCCGCAAAGGTGTTGCAGGAACTGGCCAATTTCAAAGAGGTCAATCTCTTTTTGCGCGGGATGGTTCCGCTGGTCGGTTTTTCCTCCACGGCGGTGTATTATGAACGCAACGAGAGAATCGCCGGGAAAAGCCATTATCCGCTCGGCAAAATGTTGGGACTCGCCTTTGACGGTATTACCAGCTTGTCGGTAAAGCCCTTGCGCTTGATCGCTGCGCTGGGATTCGCGATGGCGCTGATTAGTTTTGTCGGGGTGATCTGGGCGGTGTTGTCTAAGATTTTCGGACAGACGGTGGCCGGCTGGACCAGTATCGTGTTTGTGGTTTGTCTTTTCTGCTCCATTCAGCTTATTTGCCTCGGTATTATCGGGGAATACATCGGCAAGATTTATATGGAAGTAAAGGGCAGACCCCGTTATATTATCAGTGAGAGAACCGAAGATGAATAAGAAAGCAATTAAAGAATTTTTCCTGTATCTGGTGGTAGGCGGCATCGCCACGGTGACCGAATGGCTGGTGTTTTTCCTGCTGGATAAGTGCTATTTACACTATGCGGTTGCGACCGTTATCGCCTATATTGTTTCCACTTTTGTTAACTGGCTGGCGGGACGGCTGTTGGTGTTTAAACAAAGTGAGCAGAAATTTCTGAAAGAAATCGTGAGCGTGTATCTGGCCAGCATTGTCGGCTTGCTGGGCAATTTGCTTTTGATGTGGATTGCGGTAGACCTGCTGTCGGCAAACGAAATGCTATCCAAGGTGATCGCGACCGGCATCGTTTTTCTGTACAACTTTTTGGTGCGGAAATTCTGGATTTATAAACAATAATAAAAAACCGAGAGCGTGGCTCTCGGTTTTTTATATGCGGTCGATTTTGTGCAGGGTGGCGTATTCGGTGGGGGTAAAGCCGGTTTTTTGTTTGAACGCCCGGCAGAAATGGTATACGCTTGAAAATCCGCACTCTCCTGCAATGACGGTGACCGAAAGGGCGGTGTCGGTCAAAAGCTGTTTTGCCTTGCGGATGCGAAGGTCGAGGATAAACTGTTTCGGGGTGGTCTGGTAATGCGCCGAAAACAGCTTTCGTAAATACACCTCGCTGATCCCCATTTCCCGGGCAAGGACGTTGTTGCTCAGCTCCGGGTCGGACAGATGCTGTTCGATATACGGCATCGCCGGGTGAAGCGGATTGCGGTCGGGCAGGCGCGGGGCGGAAATTTTGTGTAACAGCTCGTAAAAGGTACTGTACTGCTGTAAACGGTTTCCTTTGAATAAAAAGAGCTGTTTTAGGGCTTCAAAATCCTTCAAACAGGCGGCGGGGTTTTGCAGGGGAAAGACGAAGATCTCCCGGAAGGGAAAATGCTCGCATCGGAAATTGATCAGCGGAAATAACCCTTCCTTGTCGCCGTACAGCGAATAACTGCCGTTTTGCGGCAGTAACACCGCACTTCCCGGCTCGGACACGTACCGCCGTCCGTTCATCGTGTAGGTGATCTGCCCGCTGATGCATAGTGACAGACCGAAGGTGGGACGGTCGGCCATATCGAATACCCGCCCCTTTTCCGAATGCACCGTCACCGGCGGGTCGATATGGGTTACCGTTATGGAGTTGAGTAAATTCATACCTATCACCTCCTTTATTATACTGCTTTTCATAAACAAATCAAGGGTTTTTGGCATAAAAAGTATCAAAAATGTTAAAAAAGTACGGTTTTCCCTATTGTTTCCCGCGTGGGTGTGCATTACAATGAAGACAAAAGGGGGTATTTTTATGAACTTTACCGGAAAAACCGCCATTTCCACCGGCGCCGCGTCGGGCATGGGTCTGCTGTTTGCGCAGAACTTCGCCGAGCTCGGCGGAAACGTGGTGCTGTGTGACGTGAATGAAGCGGTACTGAAAGAAAAGGTAGACGAAATTAACGCGAAAGGTCCCGGCCGTGCGGTCGCGCAGGTGTGCGACGTGCGGGATTATGCGCAGGTATGCGCCGCGCGGGATAAAGCGGTTCAGGAATTCGGCAGCATCGACCTAGTGTGCAACTTCGCCGGCGGCGCCGCCTTCCGGATGTGCGGGGTAGACCGCAAGGTGGTGAAGGAGTTCCCGGACGTGCCGATCGAGGTATTTGACTGGGGTCTGGACGTGAACCTCAAAGGACCGTTTTATTTTGCACACGCCGTGTTAAAGCAGATGCGGGAACAGAAGGGCGGTCTTATCGTTAACATCGGCTCGATCGCCGGCACCGAGGGGGACGGCTACGGCATGGATTACCCCACCGCCAAGGCGGGACTGATGTTCGGACTGACCAAATCCATTGCTCAGTACGGCTCGCCCTACGGCATCCGGTGTGTGTGCGTGTCCCCCGGACCGGTGCTCACCCGCCCGAATATGGCGAATATGAAAACCCTGCTCGGCCGTGCCGCTGAGCCGCAGGAGATCATTGATCTGGTGCTGTTCCTCGCTTCCGAAAAAGGACAGTTTGTGAACGGTGAGAATATTATGATCGACGGCGGCAGAAATGCGATGAGGAGGAATTTCCTGTGAAAACCTTTTTAAAGCACGAAAAACCGCTTTTGACGGTGATGCTCCAATGCCCGACGGTGGATCCGGCGATCGGCAAGATCCGCAACGCCGCCTGTAACGGCGCCGAAGCGTTTGGCTTCCAGGCGGAATGGCTGTATCGGGAAAATCAGACCCCCGAAAATTTTAAAAAGATCATCGGCGAAATGGGCGGCCGTCCCTGTTATGCGACCTGTTACCGGGATCGGTATAACACCGGGGTGACCGACGAGGAGCTGGAAGAAGAATTGCTCACCCTGGCCGACTGCGGCGCCACCCTGATTGACGTTATGGGGGATATGTACGATCCTCAGCCGGATCAAATGGCGGTGGACGAAAAAGCGATCGCCCGGCAGATGAAGCTGATTGATGCCCTTCATCAAAAGGGCAAAGAGGTGCTGATGTCCTGTCACATTTTGAAATTCACCCCCGCCGAGCGGGTTATGGAGATCGCCCGGGAGCAGAAGCGCCGCGGGGCGGATATCGTCAAGATCGTGGTGGGTGCGGACACCATGGAACAGCAGATCGAAAATCTGCGGATCCACGACCTGTTAAAGCGGGAGCTGGGAGCGGAATTTCTGTTCCTGTCGGTGGGCAAATCCACCATTCACCGTCGGCTCGGCGGGATGCTTGGCAACAGTCTGATCCTTTGCACCTACGAGCACGATGCGTGCTCCACCCCGCAACAGCCGTTACTGCGGATCGCCAAAGCGATCCGGGATGATATGGGATTTTAAAGGAGAGAAAAAGAATGAAAGCGATTTTAGTGAATGACGACCGCTCTCTGCGGTGGGATAACGTGCCGGACCCGATCTGCGGGGACGAGGACTGCCTTGTAAAAATCGAAGCCGCGGCCTTGAACCGCGCCGACCTGATGCAGCGGGAGGGGGATTATCCGCCGCCTCCCGGTTGCCCTGAATGGATGGGGCTGGAGATCGCCGGTACGGTGGTATCGGTCGGCAAAGAAGCCGCCAAAAAATCGAATTGGAAGATCGGCGATAAGGTGTGTGCGTTGCTTGGCGGCGGCGGGTATGCCGAATACGCTAACGTGAAATACGATATGCTGATGCCGGTGCCGAATAACTGCAGTATGGTGGAAGCGGCGGCTATACCCGAAGCGTTTGCCACCGCCTACCTCAACCTGTTTATCGAGGGCAACATCAAAGAGGGGGATACCCTGCTGATGAACGCCGGCGCCTCCGGGCTTGCCAGCGTGATCATTCCGATGGCCAAAGCGTTTGGGGTGCGGGTCATCACCACCGTTTTGACCGATGAAATTGCGAAAAGCATCACCCACCTGAACGCCGATCGGGTGGTGGTCACCACCAAAGAGGACATCGCCGAAGTGCTGAAGGAAGAACTGGATGCCGGTCATCCGGTGGACGTGGCGATCGACTGTCTGGGTGGCGAGATCATGGGCAAATGTATCCATTATCTCAAACACGGCGCCCGCTGGATCATGATTGCGGCGCTTGCCGGACAAAAGACCGAAATTGATCTGAAAAACATCTACGTGCGCAACGTGCGCATCATCGGCAGCACCCTGCGTTCCCGCACCCCGGCGGTGAAGGTGCAGATTTTAGCCGAACTGGTGGAAAAGGTATGGCCGAAGGTGGAAACCGGCGAGGTGAAGCCGACCATTCATGCGGTTTTACCGATCACCGAAGCGGAGGCGGCGCACGATATCCTGTATCAGGGTAAAAACGTCGGCAAGGTGGTTTTGACCGTCTAAAAGTGTTGCGAAATCCATTTGTTTGTGTTACAATGAGAAAAACAAAAGCAATGGAGGATACCGCTATGGATAAAAAGGTACACGAACTGCTCAACGACCAGATCAATAAGGAATTGTATTCCGCTTACCTGTATCTGGATTTTTCCAACTACTTCAAAGAGGTGGGGCTGGACGGCTTTGCCAACTGGTATATGATCCAGGCGCAGGAGGAACGGGATCACGCGATGCTGTTCTACACCTATCTGCAGAATGAGAATATGCCGGTCACCTTGAAAGCGATCGACAAGCCCGACAAGGCGCTCACCTCCTCTATGGACGTGCTGAAAGCGGGACTGGAACACGAAAAGCTGGTGACCTCTCTCATCAACGACATTTACGGTGCGGCGTACGACGTCCGTGATTTCCGTACCATGCAGTTTTTGGACTGGTTTGTCAAAGAGCAGGGCGAAGAGGAAACCAATGCCACCGACCTCATCACCAAAATGGAGCTGTTCGGCTCGGATGCCAAGGGGCTGTATATGCTCAACCAAGAGCTCGGCGCCCGGGTGTATTCCGCGCCGTCGCTGGTGTTATAATCCGACACCGTGACGCGCCCGACCGGCTTGTAAAGGGTCTTTTAGAGCAGGTCCCGGTCATAGCCGGGACCTGCTTTTATTTGTTTCAAAGGAGAGAAAACCGTGCGAAAACTTCCGATGAAAAGAACAAAACAGTTGTGTGATTCCTTTTTGAAAATGGGGGTCCCCGGCTTTGACATTGTCGCGTATCACCGCGGGGAATGTATCCTGCGGTATCAGGGCGGCTATTCCGACCTGAAAAATAAGATTCCGGTGAAGGGAAACGAGCGGTATAACGTGTATTCTATCTCCAAACCCATTACCGTCACCGCGGCGATGCAACTGTGGGAAAAGGGGCTCTTTAAACTCGAAGACCGCTTGGATAACTATATGCCGGAATTTGCCGAAATGACGGTGAAAACGCCGGACGGTATCGTGCCGGCGAAAAACCCCATTTTGCTGCAAAATCTTTTTGAAATGAGCGCCGGTTTTTCGTACGATCTGAAAACTCCGAATCTGTTGGCAGGAAAAGAGGCGCTGTCCCCCACCTGCCCCACCCGGGAGATGATGCGGTATCTGGCGAAAGACCCGCTTTTGTACCACCCGGGCGAAAACTGGCGGTACAGTTTGGCGCACGACGTGCTGGCGGCACTGGTGGAAGTGGTGTCCGGCGAGCGGTTTGAAGAGTACGTGAAAAAGAATATTTTCGATCCGCTTTCGATGACAAATTCCACCTTCCTACTGCCCGAAAGCGAGCGGGATACCCTTGCCTGTCATTATTGCTTTAACCGGGAGACCGGGGAGATCACCGAAATTGGCCCGAACAATGGGTATATGTTCGGTAGTGAATACGCCAGCGGCGGTGCCGGGTGTGTCACCACGGTGGATGATTATATCAAATTTGCCGAGGCGCTTCGCACCGGGAAGCTGGTAAAACCCGAAACGCTGAAGCTGATGACCACTGATCGCTTACAGGGGGTACAGGTGCGCTCCTATTCCTCCGAGAATATTTACGGTTACGGGCTGGGACTTCGCTGTCATAAAGCGGGGGAGGTACGCACCGACTTTGGTTGGGGCGGCGCCGCCGGCTCGTATCTGGCGATTGATTTGGAGAACGAACTGACGGTGTTCCACGCTCAGCACATGCTGAATTCTCCCAACCAGGGTATCCGCCGCAAGGTGTACGAATACGTGATGGCGGACCTGACCGAGCGGGAGGAATTTATCCGGATGACCGAGGAGCCGTTGCCGCAGACCAACTACACGCTGACCTATTAAACCCGATAGAGAGGTGTTTTATGAGAAAGGTTCGCATCGCCCAGATCGGGGTGAATGAGAACAGCCATTCTTTTCAGGTTTTCAAAAGCTTAAAACGGCAGGACGATATTTTTGAGATCGTCGGGTTTGCCCTGCCGGAAAACGAGCGAACCCGGTTGCCGGGGGTGGTGAAAAACCTCGCCGGCTACCCGGAAATGACCCTGGAAGAATTGCTGGGTGATCCGACTATTGAAGCGGTGACGGTGGAGACCGATGAAGTGTATCTCACAAAATACGCCCGGCTCGCCGCCGATCACGGCAAGCATATCCACATGGAAAAGCCCGGTTCTCCCTCGCTCCCCGACTTTGAAAAGCTGATCGAGACGGTGAAGGAGAAAAATCTTATCTTCCACACCGGGTATATGTATCGGTATAATCCCTTTGTGGTGGAGCTGATGAATAAGATTGAAGCGGGGGAACTCGGCGATATCATCAGCGTGGAAGCGCAGATGAACTGCCTTCATCCCCCGAAGGTGCGCCGGTGGCTGAAAAACTTCCCCGGCGGGATGATGTTCTTTCTCGGCTGTCATCTTATCGATCTCATTTACCGTATTCAGGGGGAACCGAAGAGGATTATCCCGCTGAACAAATGCTCTCACATGGACGGGGTGACCGCTAAAGATTTCGGTATGGCGGTATTCGAATACGAAAACGGGGTGTCCTTTGCCAAAACCAGCGCGGTGGAAACCGGCGGCTTTTTGCGGCGGCAGTTGGTGGTGTCCGGCACCAAGGGGACGGTGGAACTGAAGCCCTTTGAAGTGTGCGTAGACGGACTGCAGTATACCGATCGGACCGAATGTTTTGATCCCGGCTGGCATACGCCGGGGGAGACATCCCGATCCCCGATGCACGATCGGTACGACACTATGATGGCATCATACGCGGCCATGGTGCGGGGGGACAAGAAAAATCCGTTTACCCCGGATTATGAGCTGGCGATGTTTAAAGCCCTGCTTCGTGCTTGTGGGGAGGAGTTGTGATGCTTCCAAAAACCGTGTTGCTGTACGACCGGCTTTTCGATGGCAAAATCGACAACCGGAAGATTTTGGCGGTGACCGGTCTTACCGAGCGGGATTTCGTTTCGATTGAGGACGGCATCCGGCGGGAGCTTCAAAATCTCGATGAATAAGAAAAAGCAGTAAGAGGGTGACTCTTACTGCTTTTTTGCGTTTTCCCGGTATTCTTTGGGGGAGAGACCGAACTGTTTTTTGAACAGTTTGGAGAAATATTGCACGTCCTCGATGCCGCAATGAAGGGCCACCGTTTGCACCTGCAACCCGGTGGTGCGGAGAAGGGCGGCCGCCCGGTTCATCCGCTTTTCCCGGATATATTCGGTGAGGGGTTTTCCCACCTCTTTTTTAAATAAGGAGGATAGGTACTCCCGGCTGACTCCGATCTTATCGGCGATCGGGGTCAGCCGCAGGTCGGCGGACAGGTCCTCGTCAATCAGCAGGATACTCTGTCGGACGGGAGCGGAATAGTCGCGGGTGGAATGTTTGCGCACCAGCCGACAGTAGGAGCGGAACATATCGCTCATCAGTTCGGGAAAGCGGGTTTCCTCCGCCACCTGTTCGATCGATTTGGCGAATTTAGAGGAGGTGCGGTCGAGATACAGCGGATGCACCCCGCCTTTTTCGGCGGCTTTTCGCAGGAGGGTGTTCATAATAATGCAGTAGTTTTTGGCATTGCGGAGCGGGTCGGTGGTACGCATCTCAAAGTTCTGTATCGGAAAATGGGAGAAAAGCGGCTCGATCTTTTGCCCCTGCCCGGCGGTCACCGCCTCCAGCATCTCGTTTTCCATTTGATACCGCATTTCTAACGTTTTGCTGTCGAAATGGGTTTTTTCCGGATCGTCCTCGCCACCGACAAGAACGCTTTCCGGGAGCTGTTCGGTGTTGATGTCCACCACCGAAAAGGCGGCGTCCCCCCAGATCTGTTCGCAAAAACAGTCGAGAAGGGTAAACAGGTGACTGTTTCCCGGCAGTACCGGTAAAGTGCCGCAATAATTGATCATCATCCGCTCCACCTTGGGGGACAGTCCGTTTTTTTCGCAGATCTCTAAAATCTGTTGATCGGTGATAGCGGTATGGGTGTAGGGACCGAGCACCAGCAGGGTATCGGTTGCGGTTGCCGGCAACGGCAGGAAAAGATAGCACAGCGACCAGCCGTTTTTCAGTTTGTATACTGTATTCGGCTTGATCTGTTGTAAAATCTTTGGGTCAAAAAGATCGGCAAGGATCATCCGCCGGGTGATCTCCTCGAATCCACCCGCCTCGACCGGCAGGTCGGGATCGGTGAGTGAAACGAGATTGACCGGCACCCGGCTTTTTTGAAAGGTGTTTTGCATCAATTTCAGTTCGTTTTCGTAAAACATACGGCATCCTCCCACGCATTTTGGTAAAAAATCACAAAAATGCTGAATGATTATTACCAATATAGCATAATTTTTGTAAAAATGGAACTATTTTTTGAAAAACAATATTAAAAATTTACAAAATTACATTAAAAAAATACTAACCTCTTTGTGACGGTATCTTTTATAATAAAGGTAGCAATTTGCCCCTATAGGGGAAGGTTCGAAAATATATGAAGAGGGGATTTGACTATGGCTAAGAAACCCGTCCAAGTGGACGCCAACGGCAACCGGAAGTTCGGTATGCGCGACTGTCTTGCGTATGCGGCCGGCGACCTCGGTTGCAACATGAGCTTTGCGCTCAAAGGAACCATGTCTATTTTCTGGACCCAGTTTATGGGAATGGACCTGTGGTATGCCCTCCTGCTTATCGTGGTGCAGGTATGGGACGCTGTTAACGATCCGCTGATCGGCTCGATCATCGATGCAGATCGTCACACCTACAAGAAAAATAAGTTTTTGACCTACATCTGGGCCGGCTCGATCGGACTCATTATCGGCGGCGCCTGTTGTTTCCTGCCCTTCCCGAATGCGCCGGTTTGGGCGAAGGCGATTATCTTTATTGCCGGTTACGTAGTATGGGATGCGTTTTACACCGTGGCAAACGTGCCGTACGGCTCGCTTCTTTCCTTGATCTCCAATGACGTCAAGGATAGAGCTTCTTTGTCGGCGTGGCGTTCGGTCGGCTCTATCTTCGGCAATATGCTGCCGATGGTTATTCTGCCCTTTATTATTTACGATAAAGATAACAATCTTATCGGCGAACGGGTATTTATCGCCGCGCTGATCATGGGCGTACTCGGCTTTATCTGCTTCCAGTTTATGACCCGTAACACCGAGATCCGGGTGAACACCGAGGTGGCGATTGACGAAGAGATGCCGAAGTTTAACGTGTTTAAGGCGTTTGGCAACTTTGTTAAAAACCGTCCGGCGGTCGGCGCCACCTTGGCGGCGATGGGTATGTTCATCGGTATGCAGGGCGCAACCACCGCGGTGACCGTGGTGTTCCAGTCCTATTTCAAGAATGTGCAGATCTCTGGTATTGTCCAGTTGTTTGCGATGATCCCGATCGTGGTATTTACCCCCTTGGCTCGGAAAATGGTGGCGAAATACGGCAAGAAGGAGTTGGCCACCTTCGGCTCGATCTGCTCTATCGCCGCCGCCGTTGGCCTGTTTATTATCACCCCCAACAACACTGGCCTGGACCTCGTTATTTACATCGTGTGTCAGCTGATCTATAGCTTAGGACTGGGTATCTATTCTACCGTGTCCTGGGCTATGATGGGTGATGCGATCGATTACAACGAGTGGAAGACCGGCAAGCGTGAGGAAGGCACCGTCTACTCGCTGCATTCCTTCTTCCGCAAACTGGCGCAGGGTCTTGGTCCCTCTTTGGTGTTGGTGATCATGGTAGCGCTGGGCTATGTGGGCGCCGACGAAGGAAATCAGGCGTGGCAGGTTGCCGTGAATATGCGCTACCTGGTGGCCGGAACCTTCCTCTTCTCCGCGCTGCTGCAGTTTGTCGGCCTGGGACTTATCTACAACCTGGATAAGAAAACCCTGGAGCAGATGAATAAGGATCTTGGCCGCGACGTGGAAGCGGATGACGATCTTACCTATACCACGGCAGAAGACGCAAACGACCTTGCGTAAACCTAACGAAAAGTCCGGCTGCCGAGGCAGTCGGACTTTTTTGAAAAATTCAAAAAATATCTATACTTATTGTTTTAACGGTGATATAATAACGGTATTGACTTTTTAGGGAGGAAAACCATGAGAACTGTATTGAATATCAATCGGAAATGGGCTTTTACCAAGCGGGCGACCGAGATCCCCTCGGCGATGCCGCTTGACTGGAATTTCGTCAACCTGCCGCATTCCTTCAATGCGATCGATGGCCAGGACGGTGATAATGATTATTTCCGTGGGGTCGGGTATTATGCGAAATCCATCCGCAAAGCCGATCTGCCGGTGGCGCCGGTATATTATCTGGAGATGCGCGGCGCAAACTCCTCCGCTGACGTGTATCTGAACGGCGAAAAATTGGCGCATCACGACGGCGGTTATTCCACCTGGCGGGTGAATATCACCGAGGCGCTGAAAGCGGAAAACCTGCTGGTGATCACGGTGGATAATGCCGCTAACGAAACGGTGTACCCGCAAATGGCGGACTTCACCTTCTACGGCGGTCTGTACCGTGACGTGAACATCCTCTGCGTGGAGGAATCTCACTTTGATCTCGATTATTACGGCGGTCCGGGGCTGGCTGTCACCCCCGAGGTGAACGGCGCCGATGCGAAGGTCAAGATCGATGCATACGTCACGAATGGCAAAATGGGGCAGACCCTGAGATACACCGTGCTGGATGCGGAAGGCGGCGAGATCGCGGTGGTGGATACCGCCGATACGTCGGCGACGGTGCATATCCAGAACGTGCACCTGTGGCACGGCCGCCGCGATCCGTATCTGTATACGGCAAAAATTGAACTGATGGACGACGGGGTGGCGTTGGACGAGGTGTCCGCACGGTTTGGCTGCCGCACCTTTGAAATTGACCCTGAACGCGGCTTTATCCTCAATGGCGAGGAGTATCCGCTGCGCGGTGTGTCCCGCCACCAGGATCGCTGGGGCATCGGTAACGCACTGCTCCCGGAGCATCATAAAGAGGATATGGACCTCATCTGCGAGGTGGGGGCGACCACCATTCGTCTGGCACACTATCAGCATGATCAGTATTTCTACGATCTGTGCGACGAGCGCGGTATGGTGATCTGGGCGGAGATTCCGTATATCTCCAAGCACATGCCGACCGGCCGGGAGAACACCATTTCTCAGATGAAGGAACTCATCACCCAGAACTATAACCACCCCTCCATTGTGGTGTGGGGACTTTCGAATGAAATTTCGATCGGCGGCTCGGACGACGATCTGCTGGAAAACCACCGGATCTTAAACGACCTCTGCCACGAAATGGATAAGACTCGCCTGACCACCATTGCGGCGGTGTCGATGTGTAAAATGGACGACCCGTATCTGCAGATCCCGGACGTGGTGAGCTACAACCATTACTTCGGCTGGTACGGCGGCGAGACCTCCATGAACGGCCCGTGGTTTGACAAATTCCACAAGACCCACCCGACCATTCCGATCGGCTGTTCGGAATACGGCTGTGAGGCGCTTAACTGGCATACCTCCAACCCGGTGCAGGGCGACTATACCGAAGAGTATCAGGCGTACTATCACGAGGAGCTGATCAAACAGCTCTTTACCCGCAAATATATGTGGGCGACCCACGTGTGGAATATGTTTGACTTCGGCGCGGATGCCCGTTCGGAGGGCGGCGAAAACGGACAGAACCATAAGGGCCTTGTCACCTTCGACCGCAAGTATAAAAAGGACTCCTTCTATGCCTACAAAGCGTGGTTGTCGGATGATCCGTTTGTGCACCTGTGCGGCAAGCGGTATATCGACCGGGTGGAGGATGTGACCAAAGTTACCGTGTACTCCAACCTGCCGGAGGTGGAACTGTTTGCCAACGGGCAGTCGCTCGGCAAGAAGCAGGCATCCGATCACTTCTTCTACTTTGACGTGCCGAACGCCGGCGAAACCAAACTCTTGGCGGTTGCGGGCGACTGTCAGGACGAGAGCGTTATCCGTAAGGTGGAAGAATTCAACGAGGACTATCGCCTGAAAGAGCAGGGTGCGATCCTCAACTGGTTTGATATCGATGCCCCCGAAGGGTATTTCTCGTTGAATGATAAGATCAGCGACATTATGGCGACCATGCGCGGCAAGCTGCTGTTTGCCGGGATGATGACCAAGATGCTCGGCGGCAAGAAGGGCAAGGACGACGGTAAGATCATGGGCTTTGAGCTCACCCCGGATATGATGGGGATGATGGGCGGCTTTACGGTACTGCGTATGGTGAACCTCGCCGGCAGTATGATGGAAGGCAAGCTCACCAAAGAGGTGCTTCTCGACCTCAACGCCCAGCTCAATAAGATCAAAAAGCCGAAATAAGGCGGGAGGAACAGGATTATGCAAATGACGTTTCGTTGGTACGGCGAGGGAAATGACCGCATTTCCCTTTCCGACATCAAACAGATTCCCGGTGTTTCGGGTATTGTCTGGGCGTTACACGATAAAATGCCGGGCGAAATCTGGGAGCCGGAGGAGATCCAAAAGGTCAAAAAGCAGTTGGATGAATACGGATTTCATATGGACGTGGTGGAATCGGTCAACGTGCACGACGACATCAAGATCGGGCTGCCCACCCGGGATCAGTATATCGAAAACTATAAACAGACCATTCGTAACCTCGCCCCCTTTGGCGTGAAGGTGATCTGCTACAACTTTATGCCGATCTTTGACTGGACCCGTTCCAACCTCTTCCATGAGGTGGGGGACGGCTCCACCGCCCTTTTCTATGAAAAGGGCATGATCCAGGATGACTACAACGCTATGGCGCAGTACATTCTGGATTTCACCGAGAAGTACAATATGTCCTTCCCCGGCTGGGAGCCGGAACGTATGGCGAAGCTGGACGAGCTTTTCAAGGCGTATAAGGACGTGGACCACGAAAAGCTGTGGGCAAATCTTAAGTATTTCTTAGAGGCGCTGATGCCGGTGTGTGAAGAAACCGGCATCAAAATGGCGATCCACATGGATGACCCGCCCTGGGATATTTTCGGATTGCCGCGCCTGCTCGTAGACGAGCCGAGCATCGACCGGTTTTTAAAAATGGTGGATCACCCCTGCAACTGCCTTACCCTTTGCTCCGGGAGCTTAAACGCCAACCCCGACAACCGGGTGGCGGATATCGTGAGAAAGCATTGCGACCGGATCGCCTTTACCCATATCCGCAACGTCAAACACTTTGAAAACGGCGACTTCTCCGAAGCCAGCCACCGGGATTGCGACGGCGACACCGGTATTCTCGATATTCTGAAAGCGTACCACGACTGCGGATATGAAGGGTATATCCGTCCCGACCACGGACGGCATCTGTGGGGCGAAGGACCGGGTACGGTGCGCCCCGGCTACGGATTGTACGATCGCGCGCTCGGCATTATGTATATGCTCGGCGTGTGGGATATGTTAGATAAGTTAGGAGAGAAATAACCATGATTCAATTACCGATCAATCTTGATTACCGGAACAAAGTGGTGGTGGTGACCGGCGCCGGCGGGCTGATCTGCGGCGCTATGGCGCGCGCGTTTGCCCAGAGTGGAGCGAAGGTGGCGGCACTGGACCTCAACGGCGATGCGGTCAAGGCGTTAGCGGACGAGCTGAAGGCCGAAGGGTTTATCTGCGAAGGGTATGCGGTGAGCGTGCTGGATGCGGAAGCACTGGAAGAGGTGCATAAAGCGGTACTCCGCGACCTTGGCCCCTGTGATATTCTGGTCAACGGTGCCGGCGGCAACAACCCCAAGGCCACCACCGATAACGAGTATCATCATGAGGCGAAGGAGGGCGGCAAGTCCTTTTTCGATCTGGATGCGGCGGGGGTTGACTTCGTGTTTAAGCTCAACTTCCAGGGCACCCTGCTGCCGACCCAGGTGTTCGCGCGGGATATGGCCGAGCGGAAGGCCGGCTGTGTGCTGAACATCTCCTCGATGAACGCGTACACCCCGCTGACCAAAATTCCCGCCTACTCGGCGGCGAAAGCGGGTATTTCCAACTTTACCCAGTGGCTGGCGACCCACTTTGCCGGCACCGGCATCCGCTGTAATGCGATCGCCCCCGGTTTTTTGGTGTCCAGCCAGAATAAGGCGCTGCTGTTCAACGAGGACGGCACCCCCACCGCCCGTTCGGCGAAAATTTTAAACGGCACCCCGACCGGCCGCTTTGTGGATGCCAGCGAGTTGCTCGGTGCGACCCTCTTCCTGTGCGACGAGGGCTGTGCCTCGGCGATCACCGGTGTGGTATTGCCGATTGACTGCGGCTTTGCCGCCTATTCCGGCGTATAATTCATCTTATAAAAGGCAGAGCAGGAAAATTTCCTGCTCTGTTTTTTTATTTTTTCTTAAAATCCTATTGACAGCAATTAGCACGCGTGCTATATTGATATCGTAACGAATAGGATGTATGCTAAAAAGGAGGTGACCGCTTGGCACAAGGGAAGATGAACGCGACCAAAGCAGAGATCATACGGGTGGCGACCGGCATGTTTCTCGAGCGGGGGTTTACCGGGACGTCGGCTAAGGCGTTGTGCGAGCAGTTGGACATCAGTACCGGGAATCTTACCTTCTATTTTCCCACCAAGGAGCATATGCTGGCAGAGCTGGTGACGATGCTTTGTCAGTTCCAGTGGGAGATGATGAAATGGGAAGCCAAAGACGGGATCAGTCAGATTATGGCGATCTGCCTGGAATTGACCGCTATGGCGGCGATGTGCGAGGAGGATGAGATCGCCAAAGACATCTATCTTTCCGCTTATTCTCTGCCGCAAACGCTACAGATCATCCGAAAGAATGATGCGAGTAAAGCCAAACAGGTGTTTGCGGAATATTGTCCCAACTGGACCGACGAGCAGTTTGCGGAAGCGGAAACGCTGGTGTCCGGTATGGAATACGCCACCCTGATGACCACCGAAGATTCCGCACCGCTCGAGACCCGCATCGCCGGGGCGCTGAACCAAATTTTGGCGGTGTATCAGGTGCCGGAGGAGATCCGAAATCGGAAGATCGATCGGGTGCTTGCTATGGATTACCGTGGGATCGGCCGCCGGGTGTTCAAAGAATTCCGCACCTACGTGCAAAACTGCGGCGATCAATTGCTGGAAAGTATATAAAGGGAAATATAGCCAATACTCAACATATAAGAAGGGGAATATAACCAATACCGAACATATAAGGAGGACACAGTATGAAAAGAAAAGTAGTTAGCATTTTGTTAACGGCGGTACTGCTCATCAGCGTACTGCCGCTGTCGGCGTTTGCCGCAACTCCGGTGGTGACGCTGGACACACCGCTCACCCTCATTCCGGGGGCAGGCACAGCCGAAGCCACCTTCACCCCGACCGAAACCGGGATATATGAGTTTCGGTCTGAATCGGTGGATCCCCTCAATCAGTCGAGCCCGATACTCACCCTTTTTGATGGTGAGGACGAGGTTGACTGGCTGACGGGTGACAACTATTGGGATATGAACAACTTCTTTTTCGCGTATTGCTTGACAGCCGGCAAGACCTACACCCTGTCGGTAACCGATGATATGGTCTCCACGGCCGGCGCGAAGATCACCGTGAATAAAGCGGTGGCCAAAACGCTCGCCATGAACACCCCGCTGACGGTGACGCCGGGCGACGGGTTCGATTACGCCATCTTTACGCCGGCCAAGGACGGGGAATACAGTTTCTTTTCCGCCGGTGAAAGCAGTACCGACCCGTATCTGCGCGGGATAGACAACGGCGGAGATGTCAAGATGTCTATCATTTCCGGAAACGAGGATGATTACGACGGGTTTCAGTTCCGGATCGCCTATAAATTGCGTGCCGGATATACCTATACGCTGGCTTTCGATGATTATAACAACGTGACGGAAGGGTTTACCGTGACCGCCACCGAGTATCACGAACTACTCACCCAGCCGACCGCCGGCGTGCCGACGGTTAAGGTCACCACCCCCGACAAAGCCACCTTCCAGTGGCATCAGGTGGATAGGGTTACCGCTCCGGTGACCGACACCAGCGCCGCGGTGTATGGCGCAAATATTTATGACAACGGCCAATGGATCGGCGAAGATCGTGGCGACTGGTATTGGTTGATGGATATCGACCTGAAAAACGAGGAAGTGCTAACGGTGAAGTCGGCGGATAAGATCGTCCTTGACCGCTGTGCCGGTTACGGCTATGCCGCCGGCATCGACTGTGATGTGAAGTTGCTGGATGAAAACACCGTGCAGTTTCATGCTCACGAGGAAATGCCTTACTCCATTATGGTGGCGACCGCCGGCACCGACGATCATTTCACCGTTACCCACGGTGCGCTGAAGCTGGGGGCGAAGATCGACGGACAGACCGCTGATACCCTCACGAAATTCGAGAAAAACAAATATTACGCCTGTGTGATTACCTATCCGGACGGAACCACCTTTACCAGTCAGTTTTTCAAAATGGAGCCGGCGGTGGCCAAACAGCCCACCGTTTCCGATCCGTCGGTTAAGGTGAATTTTGCTGATGAGGTCAAAGGGCATCAGTGGTACGAGATGAATATTAAAAAGACCACCCCTGTAACCGAGGACAACGTAAAAGATATTTACGGTCAGTATGATGAGGAGACCGGCGAGTGGACGGGTCCCGCTTTCTCGATTGATACAGAAAAATACGCTCACGAACTGTTTACGATTTCCCTGTCCAAGGGCCAGAGCGTGATTATTGAAACCAGCGATACCGTCTTTGCTGAATATAGTTCGCTTAACGGACTGAACGACGGGCGCGGCACCGTTACCCAGGCGGGTGACAATATGGTGGTGCTTACCGCCGGTGAGGCCGACGATTACGCTCCCTGGTTGATCACGAATGGTGCTGAAACCGCCTTTAAAGTGTGGATCGGCAGTATGACTCTGGGGAATGCCATTAGCGGGCAGACCACCGACACCTTGACGGCCTACGAAAAAAATAAGGCGTATGTGGCGAAGGTCACCTACGAGGACGGCGTTCAACTGACCTCCGACATCGTGATGATGAACGCGATGATCGTAAAGCAGCCCACCGCCTCCGACCCCACCGTGAAGGTAAACTTTGAGTCTGACGTAATATCCTATCAGTGGTACACCTACGAGCAGGTTAAAATTACCGATCAGAACGCGAAAGCGTACGAATACGGCGGCAAGAAAGCGACCTTTGACAGCGAAACCGGCATTTGGACCGGTGTTGAGGATCATTGGGGCTATGGGGATCACGGCTACTTTGTGATCGACCTGAAAAAGGATGATGAGGTGCTGCTGGATCTTAATGCCGACCTGAAGGATTACGCCGGCATTGAGGATATGGCCGATAAAGATCATTTGCTGGACGTCGAATCGCTCGGAGTGGTGCATCAGTACCGGGCAAAAGCCGATAAAGACGGAAGCTACTATCTGTATGTTTCGAGCGCGGACGTTGCTCAGGTAAAGGTAGAGGCAACACTGAAAAAAGTGGTGCCGATTGCCGGGGAAGTAAAGCCGGAGCTTCAAAAAGCGGAAGCAGGCAGGTCTTATTTCTGCCGAATCACCTATAAGGACGGCGACACCCTCGTTTCCGATACCATTCAAGCGGATAAGGCAACCGGAATCGCCCTGGAAGTGGCGGCCGCGGATGAAACGGATAAGGCGGCTCAGCAGGCGTTGCTGGATCGTGTCAACGAGCTGCTCAAGGACAAAAACCTGACCGAGCAGGAGAAAAAGGTGCTGGGTGCTCTGAAACTGAAATTGGAGCAGAACATCGCCGCAATCGAACAGGCAGAAGCCCAGAAGAAACCTGCCGGCGGCTCCCCGAACACCGGCGTTGCCGATATGGCCTGGCTGTGGCTGGCGCTGCTCGTTATCAGCGGTAGCGGTGTGGCGGCGACCCTCCTTCTCAGCAAGAAAAAACCGACCGCATAAAGAAATCTAAAAAACCGGCGGAGTGGATTTCCACTCCGCCGGTTTCTTTTTATTTTGGAAAAGGAAAATCCCCCCGCAGGAGCGGGGGGATTTTTGGGTTTTGCCGGGGGGCTTTCGACGGGAGATTATTGCTCGGTCAGAAAGCTATCGTAGTACAGCAGGTTGTCGCTGTCCGAAGCGACGATCAACTGGTCATAGGCGATTTCTTCGGCGGTTCGCACGTCCGAGAACATCGCGGCCGAGTAGATAGTTCCCTTGAAGTACTGCGGTTTTTCGGTGCGGTTATCGCTACCGATCTGATAGCCGCTTACCACGTTCGGCAGTTCAGCGGCCAGGGTGATCGTTTCTTTGAGCACGCCGTTGAGATACAAGCTGGCGGTGAGTCCGTCCACCGTGATCGCCAGGTGGGTCATATTGGCCGAGCGGATGTCGGTCTTGAAGGTGTAGGTGTAGGCCACACGGTTCACCTGATAGAACAGACGGGGTTTACCGTAGGTGTAGATCTCCACGTTGATCTGATCCTTGGTGCTCTTGTCGTAGTTACCCATGAGGATGCCGGCACGCTGATTGTAGCTCTTATCCAGTTGAATGAGGGCTTCAAAGGTCTTCGGACCGGAGGTGAAGGTCGTATCGACCGGAACGCCACCTTGTAGCGTTTCCGCCTTCAGACCGGCTGCATCCTCAAACACCTTCACCGAAACCGTGTCATCCGATTTCGGGGTGGTGCGGTAGGAGAGCAGTTTACCGCAGGAGAGACACGCTTGATGGTCGATGCCGCTGACCGTTTCAGTAGTGACCGAATCCGCCACCCATTCGCTTTCTACGTGCTCCTCTGCTTCACAGCAGTCGGCACCGAACATCAGCGAGTAGAGAAGGGCTTCATCCAGCGTATCGGTTGCAATCATATCCTGCCGGATCTCTTCGGCGGTTTTGACCTTGGAGAACAGGTTGACCGAATAGATCGTTCCCTTGAAATACTGGTCATTGGCTTTCCGGTTATCGCCGCCGACCACGAAGTTGTCGGTCACTTCAGGCAGGGCCTTGGAAATCTTGCGGGTCTCGGTCTTGACACCGTTCACGTAGAGGGTGGCAACCGTTTCATCCACCGTCACCGCAAGATGCACCGGATCATCCGACCGGATATCCGCTTTGAAGATGATATCCACGGCACCGTCGCTACCGGTGTACAGCAGGCGGGGATGACCGTAGGTGCGGATCTCCAGGTTGAGCTGATTTTCCGAAGTCGCATCGTAATTACCGACGATAACACCGGCGCGGGTGTCCATATCGGTCGGCACCTGTACCACCGCTTCCAAGGTGCGCGGGGTATCGGTGAAGCTCCGGTTCGCCTTGAGTGAAGTCTGCTTGGTGAAGGTCTTGCCGGACGGGATCGCCGCCGTTATGGCTTCCTCCGCAAAGTTGCGGGTGAACAGCAGGGATTCTGCGTTCGGATTTACGGCGACGGCATCTTTTTGGATCTCGTCGGCGGTTCTCACGTCCGAGAACAAGCTTACGTTGTGAATGGTACCCTTGAAGTACTGATCCTGTTGTTCGCGGTTATCGCCGCCGATCTTGAAGTTTTCGGTGGTTTCGGGAACGGTTACCGCGAGTTTTCTGGTTTCGGTCTTGACACCGTCCACGTACAGGGTGGCGGTGAGTTCGTCCACCGTCACCGCAAGATGCACCGGATCATCCGACCGGATATCCGCTTTGAAGATCACGTCCACGGCGGTTCCGTTGTTGACAAAGAACAGACGCGGATGACCGTAGGTGCGGATCTCCAGGTTGAGCTGATCGCCCGAGGTGGCATCGTAGTTACCCACGATAACACCGGCGCGGGTGTCCATATCCTTCGGGAGCTGTACGGTCGCTTCAATGGTGTGCGGGGTGGCGGCAAGCGCCTTTTCAATCGCAATGGGGGTGTGCTTGGTAAAGGTGGCACCCGCTATTCCGTTGTGGAGGGTGGCGGTGCTGTCCACCGCAAAGCGCTTGCTGAACAGCAGTTGCTCACGGTCGGATACAAATACGATATCCTGTTTGATCTCCTCGGCGGTACGCAGATCGCCGAACAGATTGACCGAGTAGATAGCCCCCTTGAAATAAGCGGGGTTGCCGTCACGGTTGTCGCCGCCGATCACAAAGCCGTCCGAAGCGACGGGAAGTTCAGCGGAGAGAACTTTGGTTTCGGTTAATTCGCCGTTGACGTACAGGGTTGCGTTGGTTCCCTCGACCGCCACGGCAAGGTGTACCGCTTTGTCCGAACGGACGTCGGTATCAAACAGACAGGTGGTTTCCTCACCGTTGACAAAACGGATGAGCGGCCGTCCGTTTTCGGCGATCTCCAGGTTCATACCGTCGGTGCCGTTGTAGTTACCGACGATCACCCCGGCCTCATCCTGCTGATTAGCGGAAACCTTGACGGTAGCTTCTACCGTATACGGAGTGGCGGACAGCCACGGGATCTGATAGGAGGTCTCAGCGGTAAAGGTCTTCCCAATCGGCTGGATGCCGGTGAGCACCTGCTGATCGGAGGTGCAGTAGGTGGAGGAGAGCAGATTGCCCTCACCGGGGAACACCGCGATCCTATCCCGCTGGATCTCGTCCACGGTTCTCACGTCCGAGAACAGGTTGACCGAATAGATCGTTCCCTTGAAATAGGCGGTGTTGCCGACACGCTTGTCGCCGCCGATCTTGAATTCGCCGGATACGGCGGGGAGGGTGGTCGCAAGCTGGGCGGTTTCGACCGGCTTGCCGTCCACGTACAGGGTGGCGGTCTTGCCGTCCACCGTCACTGCGAGATGCACCGGATTATCCGAACGGATATCCGTTTCAAACACCTGATCCACCGTCACCTTTCCGTTCCGGAAGAACAGACGCGGACGACCGCCGGTACGGATCTCCAGATTGAGCTGATCGCCGCTCAACGAGCTGTAGTTACCGACGATAACACCGGCGCGGCCGCTCAGCTCTCGCGGCACCAGAACGGTGGCTTCCAGCGTGAGCGGGGTGGCATCCAGTTGGATCGTTTCCATAGACGCCGCTTTTTTGGTGAAGGTGCGGCCGGCGGCATGGGTCATATCCAGAATGACCTCCTTTTTGGAAGCGGTGAATTCCTTGGCTTCCAGCAGGAGAGAGCAGGCCTGACATTCCTTGTGAGCAATGCCATTCACGCTTTCGGTTGCCGCTTTGTCGACGATCCATTCGCTTGGGCGGTGGACGATACCGGTTTCTTTGATCTTACCGCAGTCCAGACACTCGAGGTAGGAGTAGCCGTCCTCCATGGCTTCGGGCAGGTATACCTTTTCCTCGGTACCGTAGTTGTGCTCTACCATACCGGTACTGGTCTGATCCGCCATGGTAAAGTAGACACTGTTTTCGGGGAGTTCGGTTTCCTTAACCACCAGCGCAAAGTTGGTCTGGTAGCCCATCGAACCGCCGTGAATGTTCATCGAATGGATCAGTGAGACGTAGTAGCGCTGTCCGTTTTCAGTGTAGGAGATTTGCACGTCCTTGTTGTGGATACCGCCGAATTCCTTTTTATTGAAGGACATATAGCCGATATCCTTACCCACTTCGAGGTCGTTAAACGCTTCGGTATCAAAGGTGGGCAGGTTGAGATAAATGCGGTTATCCGGATCGGGATTTTTATGGTAGGAATCGATAATGATATCCTGGATCTGGTTTCTAAGCGAGAAGTTTGCAAAGGTGACGTTATTCCAGATGACCTGGATCGAATCCTCCGAGTTGGACAGCTTACGCATATATTTGGCAAACGGGTTGTTCAGTTCGTCCCAGTTGGCCATTTCGCCGCCCATCGGCGCAAAATACAGTTCAAAGACCGGGTCGTTTTCACTGCCCAGATACACGATCTGTTCATCGGAGGGGATTTCCGCTTCCCGTCCGGCGGCAATCAGCTTTGCCTGTTCGGTGGCGCGCTTGATAGCCAGGTCGCGGAACAGGTATACCTCTTCGTATAAGGGGTATTTGGTGATCAGGTTAATGTGGTTTACCGTCACTCGGTAGATATCCTCGTGATCCGACACGATGATAGCGGTTTGCAGGTTGTTGTTGCCGTTGGTGCCGCCGCCATTGATACCGTCTAGGTTGGAGCTGGAGAACCAGGTCGCATTTTTGTGTGCTACCCCGTTCATATCCAGATAGTGGGATACGGCGCACGCTTTGGTGTGCATCATATCTGAGCCGCCTTTACCGACCAGGGACCATTCGCACAGCGTGAACTTCAGATAATCACCAATGACGTGTCCGGCCGCATAGTTGGTATCACACGGAGCGGAAAGGCAATTGACGTAATAGTCGGGCACCTGAGGGGTGTAATCGGTGTTGGGATACCCGTTGCGCTGGGTGGCAATGGTTACCTCGATACCCATACTCGCTGCCGCTTTCAGCAGATAAGCGATCCGCACGAAGCCGTACTGGTCGTATTCGTCTGCATGAAGTGACCGCATATAGCCGAAATAGCGGCTGTTGCGGTTGACACATACGGCGGCGGCCGCCGAGAAGCGGTAGGTAGCAAAGGAGATCTTTACCTTCTCCTCCGGATGCGCCTTTTTGTACTGCATCGCCTGGAAGATGAGAATACCTTCGCCGAAGTTGCCGTTGTTGGCAGTTTCCCCTTTGTGATACACGAAGGTGTCGGCGGTGACCGTGTTGCCGTTAATATTCTCGTACACGGCGGTGTTGCGGCTCATAAAGTTGGAGCTGTTGTCCAGCCGCGGCAGTTTGCCGAAGGTAGTATTGATCGCCGCATCGCTGGATTTTTCGGAAAGCTGGAAGATTTTATCCGCGTCTACCTCTTTTTGAGCCGGGGCGGTCGGAGGTGTTTCCTCTACGTAACCGGGTTGATAGGCGGGGATCGTCGGAATATCGCCGCTCTCGTCATATACCGTCAGCAGATTGACGATCGCCGCCGACCAGTATGCTTCGTCGAGGGTGGCTGTATCCTCGTCCACGTAGTTTGCTTTGTTGATGTACAGCTTGGCGTTCAAGGTGTTACCCCAGATAATGGGGCCGCCGACGGTGGCGGTGTTGCCCGCTACCGTGAGTCCGTTCACGGTGACCACGGTGCCGGCTTTGGTTTCGTACATAAAGCCGCCGTTACCGCCCGCATTGTTTTTGGCGACGGTGTTGTACATATTGAGAAGACTGGAGCCGGAAATGTTTACCGCACCGCCAAAGCCGACCGCCTGGTTGTTGAAGAACTGACAGCCGTGCAGGAGGGTGTTGGAGGCACCGGTGTAGATGTGAATCGCACCGCCGTTGGTGCCGGCAGAGTTGCCGTCAAAGGTAGTGTTATACACACTCATTTCGGTCAGGTCCACCGTGTAGATAGCACCGCCGCCGGTGCCGGCAGAGTTGTTTTGCAGCACGCTGTCGTGGATGACGGCGGAAGCGGTATCACACGCCAGAAATCCGCCGTAGCTGATGGTAGCGGTGTTTCCGGTGGCGGTAATCTTGTTGAGGATAATGGAAGAACCGCTGTAAACGCCGATACCGCCGACCACGTCGGCAGAGTTTCCGGTGAAGGTACCGCCGTTGATCTCTACGAGGTTTTTGCCGGTCATATAAACGGCACCGCCGTAAGAGGTGGTTTCGTCATCCAGATTGGCCTGATTGTTTACAAAGTCTACCGCCTGCAAATAGGCGTTATTATGGCCGGAGATATACATAGCGCCGCCGCGCCCGTTGGTAGTGTTGCCGGTGAAGGAGGTGTCATAGATGAATAATCCACGGTCCATTTCCGGCTCGCCTTCGGGATCGGTCTGTCGGTTGCGGTCAGTGCTGTAAACGGCACCGCCGTAGGAATCGGCGTGGTTCTCGTTGAACTGGCAATCACGCAGGGTGATGACCGAATCCTTCGTGCTGGCACTGTTGTAAGAATTATACAGGGCACCGGCGCGGGTGATAGCGGTATTATTGGTAAAGATCACGCGACTGGCGTTTACAAACGAGCTGTGAGCCGAAATAGCACCGGCATAGCTCTTGGTTTCGTTGGTAGCCGCATTGCCGGACAATTCACAGTCGGTCAAGGAAAGGGTGCTTTCCATGGCCGCATAGATTGCGCCGCCTTCGGAGCCGGTCTGGTTGCCGGTAAAATCGGTGTTTTTCACCGTGGTGTTGCTCCGGTTGGCCAGATAGAGCGCACCGCCGTATCCGCCGCTGAGGGCAGGAGCCGAGCCGTTGTTGACTGTATTTTTGGAGAAGGTACAGTCGGTAATGTTCAGCACCGTACCGTTGCTCAGCGAGGAGGAAGAGGCGGAGGCGGAGATGGCGCCGCCTCCCGACCGGGAGGTGTTGCCCGTAAAGGTACAGTTTTCCAGAACCGCCTTGCTGTTGGCAAAGTCACTCTTGGAATTGAACAGGTGGAAAGCACCGCCGTAGTAATAGGATTGGTTGTTTTTCAGCACGCTGTTTTTCATAATCAGCACGCCGCTGCAATAAGCGACACCGCCGCTACTTTTAATCGATTGGTTGTTCGAAAACTCCGCTTTTCCGTACACAATAGTGGAGGCGTGTATGCCGTTATAAAGGACACCGCCGCCACTGTAAGAGGAGTTGTTGCGGCAGATGACCGTATTCTCACTCTTTCCGGTGGCATCTCCGATATACAGATGGACCGATGAACTGCTGGGCAGATAGAATACACCGCCCAGACGGGAAGAGTAGTTGTTTTCAAAGGTGCCGCCGTACACGTGCATCATGCTGTTGTTGTACACAAATCCGCCGCGGGCGCCTTTGTTGTGCGCGAAGGTTCCGTTGTGGATGTTCAGCGCACCCTGGTTATAAATGGCGGAGCCGAGGGTGGCGGTCAGCCCATCGTCCGTTTCGGTCGCGGCAGTCTCGTTGTTGGCCGCATTGTTGCGGATAATACCGCCGTAGATGTTCATGGTGCCGCTGAGTAGCGCCACCGCCGCGCCGCCGACCTTGTGACGGCTGGAAATGCGGTATTTCGCATCGTCTAAGGTGCGTTCGTTGCCGACCTTACGCGCATTGATCAGAGAGGTGTTGGCGTACATATTGACTTTAGCGCTGTGAGCGATAAAGAGAAGCGAGCCCACCACCGGCACCGTCATATTGTTTTTGTTACCGTCGAGGATGAGTAGATTCTCGGTGGTGGAGGCGGGATTGCCGAGGGTGAGTACCGGCGGCAACTTATCCAGCAATACACTTCTGCCGTTCGGGTATTCACCTACCACAAAGAGATCTCCGCCAAAGTCGGTCGCACGGGTGATCCGGTAGGGGGTGGCGGCAAAAATGGTGGTGTCCGTCGTGACGAAGAAGGAGCGGTCGGCGGTGATGTCCGCCACAAGGCGGATGTAGGGCTTTTCATCTAAAAGCGCCTGCTCGAGCTCGGCCGCCGTGGACACCGAAACGTAGTTGGGGATGTTGCTGTAATCCTCATCGCCGTACTCGTCGCCGGCCGGAATCTCGTCGGTGATGTCGGTGACGGTCAGCTTGTTGTAGATCGCTTTAGCCCAGTACCCGTCGTCATACGGGGCGGAAAGGTCCAGATCCCGGTAGTTTGCCTTGTTGATATACAGCTTCGAATTGAAGGTGTTACCCCAGATGATCGGACCGCCGTTTTCGTCGGTGTTGCCGGACACGGTGAGTCCGTTAATGGTGAGCGAACTTTTTGCTGTGGTCTGGTACAGGAAACCGCCGTGGGTACCGTGGTTGTTCTGAGCGGTAATGTTATACAGCTGCGCAGTGGTAACGCCGTTCATATAGATCGCACCGCCAAAGTAGGTGGACACGTTCCCGATGAACCGGCAATCCTGTAACAGGTTGCCGTCGCTACCGTTGCATAACCGGATCGCACCGCCGCCGTTGGCTTTATTCTCGATAAAATCGGTGGAATAGATACTGGTGGTGGAACCGGTAGTCGGATAGACAGCGCCGCCCTGGGTGGTCGCCTCATTGCCTTTGAAGGTACTGTTATATACCTGCAGAGCCGAGTTACTGTAAATAAATCCGCCGTAAGCAGCCGATTTGTTGCCGGTGGCAGTAACGTTGTAAAGGGTCGCCTCGCTGGCAGCATAGAGGGCGATACCGCCGCCATTATAATCGGCGACGTTGTCGGTAAAGCGCACCCCTTCAAATACCGATTTACTGCCGGTGGAGTAGATAGCACCGCCGCCGTAGGATGTGGCGTAGCTGTGGTTGCCGGTAAAGTCGGTGTTGTTAAAGGTGACAAGCGCTTCGGTCATATACACAGCGCCGCCGCGGCTGGTCGCCGTATTTTCTTCAAAAGAGGAATCCTTGACGATAAGTGCCGGTTTGGTAGCGGTTGCAACATCATCGGTGGGATTCATGTAGATCGCACCGCCGTTGTTTCCTGTAGAGTTTTTAATAAACCGGGTGTTTTCGACCTCCAGCCGTTTACCGGTGGCATAAATAGCGCCGCCACTGTTGGTGGAACTGTTGTTTTGGAAGATCACGCGGGATTCGTCCACTTGGCTGGATGCGCCGCCCAGATACAGGAATGCGCCGGTACTGGCGGGAAGATACACCGCACCGCCGAGTGCAGCGGTGTTGTTTTCAATCACCGCGTTGTAGATGTACATTTTCCGGTACACGTACAAGGCACCGCCGCGGTGAGCGTGGTTGTTCGCAAAGGTGCCGTCGTAAATATTCACCGGACCGAAGGCGTAGATCACGCCGCCGCGGGAAGAGGCGGTGCTGGTTTCAGTTTCATCGTTGACCCGGTTGTCGGTGTAGGTGCCGCCGTAGACGTCCAGCTGACCGCCGGCCACGATCGCCACCGCACCGCCAATCTCGTTCGGATAGAAACTGGCGCAGGCGGGATCGTTCATGACCTTTTCGTTTCCGACCTTGTTACAGTTTTTCACCGTTAACCCGTCGTGCAGCTCCAGCGTGCCGGGAGAGGCGACGTAGAACACGGTACCGGTGACGTCTACTGTCATATTATCTTTATTGCCGTCGATCACAAGCGTGCTTTCAGCATCCAGCGGCTTGATGATCGCCTTGATCTCGGTTTCGCAGAGGGTGCCGTCTGCATTCTCGCCGACCACAAACAGATCGCCGCCGAATTCCGGACGGCGGGTGAAGGTCCGGTTGCCGCTGATGTACAGGGTGGTGTTGTGGGGGATGTACAGGGTGCGGTCCAGCTTGATATCACTCATCACCGTGATCTTGCCGAGCCCGGCCGCCAGCGCATTCTGCAGTTCCACCACGTTGGTGACGTTGGGATTGACAATGCTTTCAGGCGGGGTTTCTTCGGTGTCCCCGTAGTTGATAAAGCCGGGGATCGGATCGGTGGTTTCATACACCGTCAGCAGGTTGACAATGGCGTAGGCCCAGTACGCGTCGTCATACGCCGTGGTCGCGTCCACGTCGTAGTAGTTGGTTTTGTTGATATACAGCTTGGCGGCTTTGAGGTTGCCCCAGATGATCGGACCGCCTTCGGTGGCGGTATTGCCTTCCACCGTCAGACCGTTGAGGGTAACGGTGGTGTTGGTGGTGGTATGGTACATAAAACCGCCCTTGACCGCCGCGTTGTTTTTGGCGGTCATACTGTACACCTTCAGGATACTGGCGCTGGAAACGTACATACCGCCGCCGCAGTTGCCGGAGGTGTTGTCCAGCAGTACGCAGTTGTGCAGTACCGATTCCACAGCCCCGGTGTAAACGAACAGGCCGCCGCCGTTCCCGGTGGTAGAGTTGCTGTCAAAGTTGCTGAGGTACGCGTGCTGGGGAGCTCCGGCGCCAAGATCGGCGCCGCCGCCGGAGGCGGCAGCGTTGCCGCGTACCGTGCTGCTGTAAAGCTCGGCCGGAGATTCCACCGCGTACAGAAAACCGCCGTTTTTCCCGGCGCTGTTGTTAACAGCGGTAATTTCGTTCATCACCAATTTACCGGTGCCGCGGATGTAAATGCCGCCGCCGTGATAGTCGGTGGTGTTGTTTTTGATCTCTGCGCCGTTGATCTCGACGAAGCTCGTATTGGCATAGAGAGCACCGCCGCCGTAGTGATCGTCCGCCGCCGAGGAATGGTTGCCGTCAAAGATCACGTTTTCAAAATAGCCGTGAGAGCTGGCAAGAGTGACACCGCCGCCAAGATACTCCGCTCGGTTGTTCTGGAAGGTAGCGTTGGTTACCTTCAGGCGGGGATCGGTTTCCTCGCTTCCGGCGATACCGCAGTATACGGCGCCGCCGTGCCCGCCGGCAGTATTGTTATCAAAGGTGGTGGTGTCAATGGCGATAGACACACCGGTGCCGTAGATCGCACCGCCGCTTCCGCCGGAGGTGTTGTTCTGGAACAGCACCCGGGCGCCTTCGTCCTCGTCACCGTCGATGAGGATAGAGGCGGCGCTGCTGGCCGGCATATAGATCGCACCGCCGGGGCCTGCCGCGGTATTCCCCTTCATGGTACCGCTGTACATGGCGAAAGCACGGTAGACGTACACCGCACCGGCGCGGTAAGCGTGGTTGTCCTCGAGGGTGCCGTCATAAACGGTGATCGGGCCAAAGCCGTAGAACACGCCGCCACGGGAGGAAACGGTGTCGTCCTCGTCATTGACCGCATTGTGTGCGTAAGTACCGCCGTATACCTTCAGATGACCGTACACCGTGATCGCAACCGCACCGCCGATCTGTTCGGTGTAGGAGAGTCCCGAATACAGACCGGTGAGGGTACGCTCGTTGGCCGTTTTATAGCAGTTGATAACGGTCAGGTTAGGGTACAGATCCGCCGCCGTCGTGCTTCTGCTCAGGAAAAAGACGGTGCCCGACACGGCAACCTGCATATTGTCACGGTTGCCGTCGATGGTCAGGAGATTGGCCACGTCCGATTCGTGGTGGCCCATTTGCAGGGTGATCTCCTGTTCACAGACGGTACCGTCCTCGTATTCGCCCACCACGAAAATATCCCCGCTAAAATTGGGGTCGCGGGTTAAGGTGTGCGCTTCTTTGGTGAAGATAATGGTATCCGCCGTGACAAAGAAGGTGCGATCCAGCGCAAAATCCGCCACGATCCGGATAGCCCGGTACTGAAGGTCCAGCGCTTCGGTCAGTTCATCCGCATCCGATACGTCGATAGCATCGGCATACAGATCCTCCTCTTCGCCGTCCTCTTCTTCACCCGTCAGGGTGTCGTCGGCGATTTCGCCGTCGCCTGCGACCGCGTCTGCCAGCACGTTGAACGGTACCGTGCAGAACACCATCACCAGGCACAAAAACAGCGCTAATAACCGACTGAGATTGTTCTTGCTCATTATCTTTCCTTTCCGACGTTTGATAAAAAACGTCTATCAAGATATTACACAAACAAAGCATAGCATAACAAATCCTTAAGGTGCAAGTACTTTATATAAAAATATATTAAATAATATATTACTTTATATGCACATTGACCGAAACGAATGGGAGTCCTTTGTGATTACTGACGAGAAAAGGAGGAAAACCTTGCATAACGGCGCCGTTGGGTATATAATAAAAGCAATTCAGATGAGCAATGGAAAAGGAAAAGAGTATGAAAAAAGCAGTGGTTGTCGGCGGCAGTAACGGGGTCGGCCTGGCGATTACCAATCGGTTGATTGGGAAAGGGTATACCGTATGCGTATGCGACCGTGTGGAGCCGGATCCGTCTTTGTTGGCCGATCAAAAACAATATAGCTATTATCCCTGTGACCTGTTGGATTTTGACGAGGGCTTATTCGGAGAGCTTGCCGCCGATCCACAGGTGGAGCTTTTGATGATCACCGCCGGCTTCGGTCGTGTGGCGGATTTTGAGTATCTCCACACGGCGGAAATTCAGAACCTGTTGCAGGTGAATACCGTGTCGGCGATCAAGATCATCCGGCTGTTTTACCATCGCATTAAGAACGATAAAGATTTTTATTGCGGTTTTATGGGCTCTATTGCCGGGCTGGTCAGCTCGCCGATGTTCTCGGTGTACGCCGCCTCCAAAGCGGCGCTCTGCCGGTTTGCGGAAAGCGTGAATATCGAACTGGAAGCGGCCGGGGTGGATAACCGTATTTTGAACGTGTCCCCCGGTTCGATCGCCGGCACCCGGTTTAACGGCGGGGAGAACGCCCTTGAGCAGTTAGAAGGACTGGCGCAGGAGATCGTGGAAGCGATGATCGGTCGGGAAACGCTGTATATTCCCGGGTACGAGCCGACCTATGAGGGGGTCCTCGATCGGTATCAGGATGACCCGCACGCCTTCGGTCTTTCCAGCTATCAGTATAAAAAGGACTCCGGCCGGGTGGTGAATGAAAAGCGGGTGAAGATCGGTTACCTGTCCGGCACCTTCGATCTGTTCCACGTCGGACACCTGAATCTGCTCAAGCGTGCCAAAAGCCAGTGTGATTACCTCATCGTCGGGGTGCACCCGGACGCTTCTCACAAGGGGAAGGAAACCTTTATCCCCTTTGAAGAGCGTATGGCGGTGGTCGGCGCGATTCAGTACGTGGACAAGGTGGTGCCCTCCTGTCCCGAGGATTGCGATGCGTGGGATTTGTGGCATTATTCCAAGCTGTTCGTCGGTAGCGATTATAAAGGCACCGAGCGGTTTTTACGGTACGAAAAATATTTTGAGGATAAAGGGGTGGAGATCGTTTACTTCCCCTACACCAAAGGTACCAGCAGCACCCAGATCCGCCAGACGATCCTTGATAAATCCGGCAACAAAAAATAAAGATAATAAAACCCGGCGGGGTGGATTTCCACTCCGCCGGGTTTTTGTAAATGAAAAAAGCGAGGGGAGATCCCCTCGCCTTTCTGCTATTCAGAACGGATGTGCTTTTTTCTGTATAGAACGATTCCCGCCGCACCGCCGATGACGGCGAGTGAAACGAAGCCGACGATGATCATATCGATAAATTCCTGTTTGGCATCAAAGAGCCGTTGATCCTCGATCAGCGGCGGTTCCGGGTCCCCTAATCCCAAGCGTTCCCGGCGCGCAGCTTCGGCCTTTTCATATTCGCCGTTGTTCAGATCTTCCTGAACGGCTTTGGCCCAAAATGTTTCCGCTCCGGTCAGTTGCAGTGTCCTGGTGTCGCTGGTTGTTGCTTGCAGAATATACATCGATTGATTTTTATCGGTGCGTGCAAATAAATATATCCGATTTTTTCTCACCCGAAATTCGTCGGACGGTATCGGTGCAGGTTTATCATAGGTGCAGGATTCTCCCAACAGCACGTCGCCTTTGACCGCTTTTAGCGGAATCACTGTCACCGTTGAGGGGGTATATGTGACAACTTGGCCGAAGAAGACCTGTGCCGAGTCGCTGGTTATCAGCGAGTCGTGTATGTCTCCCGCTGACACCGTCATCGAAAAGCCGAGCAAAAGAGCAAGCGTACTGATCCAAAGGATACACCTCTTCACGTATCACCACCCCTTTATCTGTTTTCTTATTTACATTATAGCATATATCCATAAATTTTCAATATGAAAAAAGCGAGGGGAGACCCCCTCGCTTTTCCACTTTCTTAATTGGAATTAGAAAATCATACCCTTTATTTCATCAACTCCAAAAACGCTTGGGCGGCGTGGGAGAGAGGGGCATTTTTCAGGTAGGCACAGCCGATGCTGCGCTTGGGCAGCGGGGGAGTCAGCGGGATTTTCTGAATGGTGCCGTTTTTCAATTCCTCCTCGGCAAACTGCTCCACCACGCATGAAATGCCCAGGTGAATGGAGGCAAAGCGAATGAGCAGATCGTGTACCGCCACCTCGATCTGCGGGCGCAGGGTGATGTTTTTCTCTTTGAAATTTTTGTCTAAAAACTGGCGGGAGGAAGCGTTTTTCTCGATCAGAATGAGCGGGAGTGATGCTATCTCCTCCCAGGAATAAGCGGATTTTTTTGGGAAATCCGGGCCGCAGACGAACAGGTCCTGAATGGTAAGACACGGCTCAAAATGAAGCTCGTCGTCGGTAAGCGGCATATTCACAAACGCGAGGTCCGCTTTTCCTTCCTTCACCAGCTCCAGCATCCGGGCAGAGTAGGAATTGGCCATTTCGATCTTGATCTCGGGATAGGTAGCGTGAAATTTTTCCAGATATTTGAGCAGAAAATGGGTGGTGATCGAATCACCGGCGGCGATTCTCAGCTCGCCGGTTTCGAGCTGTCGGAGCCGGTCGATTTGATTTTCGCCCTGCTCGATCGTGTTGATCGCACTTTCCACCTTCGAAAAAAGAATCTCCCCTTCGCCGGTGAGGGAGATCCCTCTTCTCGTCCGCGCGAACAGCCGGACCCCCAGATCCTCTTCCAACTGGTGGATGCATTGAGACACCGCCGACTGGGAAACATAGAGATGCTGTGCCGCGACCGAAAAGGATTTGTGCCGTGCCGCTTCGTAAAATACCCGGTAGTAATCAAGCTTGGTTTTCATATAAGTCCACCTTATCACTGTTGTAAGTATTATCTATTTTACTTATAACTTTGTTTGTATTATAATAGGATCAGACGAAATAGTCAACAGTTGGAGGAAAATGTTATGAGCAGAGTGTTTGGAACCGTTTCTATGGGACTGCGTGCGCCGATCATCCGGGAAGGGGACGATATGGTCGAGATCGTGACCGGGTCGGTCGTGGATGCTATGAAGGAAGAAGGCCTTGAGCCCCGTGACCGGGACGTGGTGTGTATGACCGAAGCGATCGTGGCACGTGCGCAGGGCAACTATGCGACCGTGGACAACATTGCCACCGACGTGCGCCGTAAATTCGGGGGCGAAACGGTCGGTGTCATTTTCCCCATTTTGAGCCGCAACCGTTTTGCGATCTGCCTGCGCGGTATTGCGAAGGGCTGTAAAAAGGTGGTGCTGATGTTAAGCTATCCGTCGGACGAGGTGGGCAATCATCTCGTTGACCTGGATATGCTGGATGAAAAGGGCATCAACCCCTATACCGACGTGCTGTCCGAGGCGCAGTGGCGGGAGCTGTTCGGTGCGCCGAAGCATACCTTTACCGGTGTGGATTACGTGGAATATTATTCCAACCTGATCCGGGAATCCGGCGCCGAGGCGGAGGTTATCTTCGCCAATGACTGCCGCGCGATTCTGAAATATACCAAAAACGTGCTCAACTGTGATATTCATTCCCGTGCCCGCAGTAAGCGGCTGCTCAAAGCCGCCGGCGCTGAAAAGGTGTTTGGCCTTGATGAGATCCTGACCGAATCGATCGACGGCAGCGGCTGGAACGCCCGCTACGGTCTGCTCGGCTCCAATAAATCCACCGAGGACACGGTGAAACTGTTCCCGCGGGAAGAGTGCCAGAAAATGGTGGAGGATATTCAGGCGAAACTGCTGGAGATCACCGGCAAGCATATTGAGGTTATGGTGTACGGCGACGGCGCGTTTAAGGACCCGGTCGGCAAGATCTGGGAGCTGGCCGACCCGGTGGTGTCCCCTGCGTATACCCCGGGACTGGAAGGCACCCCCAACGAGCTGAAGCTGAAATACCTGGCGGATAACGATTTCTCCGCGCTGTCCGGCAAGGCGCTGCAGGACGCGATCAAGGAGAAGATCATGCAGAAGGACGGCTCCTCGCTGGTCGGCAATATGGCCGCTCAAGGCACCACCCCCCGCCGCCTGACCGATCTCATTGGTTCGCTGTGCGACCTCACCTCCGGCTCGGGCGATAAGGGCACCCCGATCGTGTATATCCAGGGCTATTTCGATAACTACACCAACGAGTGATAGCCATTAAATAAAAAAGGCGATGACAACTTGTCATCGCCTTTTTTGACGGAGGAAACGAAATGCCTATCATATCAACATATTTTTAATAAAAAAAGGCATTGACAAAGCAACTGGAAATAGGTATAAACAAAGTGTATAATACATAAAGGAGCTTGGCGTATGACGAATAAAGAAAGAGTGATCGCAGCCATTCGTTTTCAAAAACCGGATCGCGTGCCGCATAATATTGATTTTACGTCGCGGATGTACGAGCGAATGGTAGAGTACACCGGGAATCCCAACTATATAGATACCATTAACAATCACATCACCTTCTTTGCGCTTTCCAAGCCGGATGTTGAAGTAAAGCCCGGTTTTTTCATGGATGAATTCGGCGTAGTATGGAACCGGAGCGGCGTGGATAAAGATATCGGTGTGATCGATCGTGTACTGCTGGAAGAACCGGAGGATCTGGATACCTATGAGTTTCCGCCGATAGACGAAGCGCTTATCCGTTCGACACTGGAAGCATTGGAAAAAACCAACCGTGACAACTTCAAGGTGGCGGGGATCGGCTTTTCGTTGTTTGAGCGGGGGTGGACCCTTCGCGGTATGGAAAATCTGCTTTGTGATATGATTGCCGAACCGGATTTCGTACACGAACTGCTTGACAAGATCACCGATCGGTTACTGCGGATCTTAGATATTGCTTTGGAGTATGATTTTGATTGTTTCTATTTCGGAGACGATTGGGGGCAGGAAAAAGGGCTGATCATGGGTCCTGCCGCTTGGCGTACCTTCATTAAGCCGCGACTCAAAAAACTGTACGACAGAGTGCACCGGGCCGGTAAGTACGTATCGCAGCATTCCTGCGGTGACCTTCGTGAGATTATGGATGATCTTTGTGAAATCGGTTTGGATATCTATCAAACCTTTCAACCGGAAATCTATGGGTATGAGTATGCGGAAAAGCTTTACGGGAAAATAACGATCTGGGGCGGTGTCAGTACCCAGCGAGCGTTGCCGATGAAATCACCCGAAGAAATCATCGCTATCACACGGGATATGATCTCTCACTTTCCGGACGGCGGTTTGATTGCGGCCCCGACACATGCCGTGCCGTTCGACGTTCCGCCTGAAAACATACAAGCCATGCTCCGTGTGTTTCAGGAAGAGGCGTGATCAAAATAAAAGGGAGCCGACTGTCGGGTCACAGCGTATGCGGAACGGCATAAAGAAAAATATTTTTGCGTGAACACCAAAAAAGCGAGGGGAATTTCCCCTCGCTTTTTTACTTATTCATAACCTTTAAAATGGCCTCTTTAATATCTTTCATTCCCTGAACGGTAGGATGTCCGTAGCTTTTATCGATATGACTAAAGGTTATGGGCGTTGTGCCGTATTTTTCACATGCTTTTTTCATACAGGAAGTGATTTCGGGCTTCAGTTCGGTGTTGATCAGGCAGTAAATATCCGCGTGCGGTAACGTTTTTTTCAGAAGATTCAGGAAGTAACATATCGCAGGTAATACGGAATATAATTCGTCGTTTTCCCAATCGCTGTATTTCATTTCACCCAAGGGGGCGTTCGACCAATTATCGTTTGTTCCGCCAAAAACAAAAACCTTGTCAATCCGGTTTTTGACAAAAAAATCGGATTCGATCAACTGCTTCAGTCGATATATAAAAGAAGAGGATTTGGAACAATCGACGTTATCATACCCCGTATAACTAATCGTTGAGCCGGACCAACTGTTGTTTAAAATCAGATTGAAGTTTTTTTCTTGGATAACCTGATACCACCAAGTTTCCTTTACGTTTCTGACGTCTGTTTCCGGGTTTTCGTTTTCAGAGTAATATATAGCGTAACCGTCCGGAACATAACCCTCAAAGGTCGAGTAACTATCTCCAAAAATAAGAACGTTGTTTTTCACGGTACTATCCCACCCTTCTGTTTTTTAAAAGTATAAACCTTTCACACATTCATTGCAAGTATTAATTTTTGCTGTTGACCGATCGGGAATGTTGCGGCTTGAAACGGTATCCGATAAATAATATGGCAACTATTGAATTGTATTGAAAATTGCAGTAAAATATAAAAAACGCACGGAGGTATAGCGATGGCTTCTAACATAATGTTACCGTTTGGGCTGCCCTTTATTTTAGACGGAGCAACCGGCACTGAGCTTTTGAAAAGAGGCATGAAGACGGGGGAGTGCACCGAAAAATTTATTCTGGAGAATCCCCGTGTGCTCACAGACCTGCAAGCAGAATATATAGCTGCGGGTTCTCAGGCGGTTTTGGCGCCTACCTTCGGAGCGAACATTCCCACGTTAGTCCGTCACGGATTTTCGAAGGAGGAAGCGGATAAGGTTTGCCGGGAACTTTGTGCGATCTCAAAACAAAAGGCGGAAAAGGTGAAGATTGGCGGTGATCTTTCTCCCACGGGGCTTCTCATGAAGCCATACGGAAATGCTGACCCGCAGGATATCTACGACGTCTATCACGCTCAGGCGGCAACGCTGATCGATTGTCACGTGGATTTTATTTTCATTGAAACCATGCTGTCCGCGGCAGAAGCCAAGATCGCGGTTCGCGCCGTGCGGGATATATCCTCCGATATTCCCGTTTTGGTCAGTCTTACCGTGGGCGAAAACGGGCGCACTGTAAACGGCGATACGCCCGGCGCCGCCCTGCTCACACTGGTGCAGTATAACATACAGGGCTTTGGCTGTAACTGCAGCATAGGACCGGAGGTGGTGGCAAACGCCTTAGAGTCCGCCGCGCCGATAGCCAAGCTTTACGGGATACCTCTGATCGCAAAGCCCAATGCCGGAATGCCTGTTACTACCGAAAACGGCTCGGTTTTCCCCCTTACCCCCGAAGATATGGCGAGGGCGGCGGATCGTTTTACAGGATTGGGCGTGGGTGTTTTCGGCGGCTGTTGCGGCACAACCCCGGATCATATACGGGCCATAGCCGCAGCGGCTAAAAATACGTCAAAAACGCTTTTTGAGGACGTGGAGATTCCGGAAAAGGGTGTATACGTTTCCACCTCCCGAATATATGCCCTCACTGATGAAAATGCCAAATATTGGCTGATCGACGGCGGCAGTGAAGACTTTATTTACGATCTTATGGATGAATGTCAACCGGATGACGTTTTGTATTTCGAACTTGGTGAAGGCGGAGCGGAAACGCTGATAAACATGGATGCGTTCATCCCAAACCCCATAGCTCTTCGCGGCATGGAAAAAGAAATAAGCAAGGCGGAAGCGGTTCTTTGCCGTAAGTTCCGGTAACGGTAATATTCATATAAAGATCAAGTGCGATTGCAGTTGAAAAGCGGAGTGGAATTCCGCTCCGCTTTCCCATTTTTTATAACACACAATAATAACGTGATGACTTTTTAGCAGAAATAGTTTGCGGATTACATAGCAAAAGCGAGGGGGATTTCCCCTCGCTTTTCAAGTTAAAGTGAATCAGGATGGCTTTCCGGAATGTAGTCGTTCCAAGTACAGCCCATTTTTTCAATAAGCACATCGACCATTTCAGGTTTCTTTCCAAAATCGGTAAGAGACGGATAAGACGAGTCGCTTTCACGTTCCCGGTATCTGCGCATGACCTCCACATACCGGAGAGAGCACGCATACGTGTCGGACGGATCGGCAAATAGCGGCGGCCGACCGTTTTTAACCATTAGTTCGTTAACTCGTTCGAAATGCCGGGATTTTTTTCGCAGGTGAGAGGCGATGTCTTCATCCGAATAACCGACGCTTCTGAAGCGCGGATATCCCGATTCCTTTTCCAGCATTTTTTCAACGGCAAGCACGTTGACTATTTCTAAGGAGTTAAAAATTTCCTGCCTGGCATCAAAGGGCAGACCCTTGACGTAATAATCAATCATACGTATAGTCATATATATTTCCTCTGGTTAGTCGTGCTTTCTATTTTTTAAGCAATTTAAAATGCGTATTCTAAATTTTTACCTATTATAACACATTTGATCTTAAAAGTAAATTCTTGCAGTATAAATTCCCACGAGTTACAAATAACAGTATCACGATTTGAAATTAAAGAAGATTTATTACGAGGGTACCGAGTAACAAGGTTCTCGGCACCTTTCCAAAATCTTTGATTTTGTTGAAAGGTGAGGTTCTTATATATGAAAGCAACAGAAATCGTTCGTAGAATAGATGCTGGTCTTATTAAAACACCAATAAAATACATAACAAAAGCGAGGTGAAATTCACCTCGCTTTTTCACAAAATAACTACCTCTTTATTTGTTTTTTCTCGCAGTATATCGGCAAAGGGCTCCAGGACGGACGGCTCCAGGAATTTATTATTTTGATACAGTTGACCTTTTCCTAACTGTTCTGCTTTAGAAAGCCCCAAAGGATGATACGTTTCTAAATGTATGGCGGTAATGTTATCAAGGGTATTTGTCAGATCGGTAATTGCCGTAAAATGCTGAGGTGTTATATTCACATCCGGTATAATCGGGCAACGCAAAAAGATTCTTGCGCCGATGCGATCCAGCTGATACAGATTATCAAATATTACTTTATTTGAAACACCGGTGTACTTTATATGTTCTTCTTCCGGAAACACCTTGATATCATATAGCCATAAATCCACAAAGTCATTTAAAACAGTTAAATCCCTGACGGAAAAACCGCTGGTTTCAACGGCGGTGTGCAGGCCGTGCTGCTTGGCGAGTTTCAGAAGTGACAGCGTAAAATCATATTGTATAAGCGGTTCGCCGCCCGAAAGGGTTAATCCCCCGCCCGATTGTTCGTAAAACGGCCTGTCCCGCAGTACAATATCTATTATCTCTTCGGTGTTTTTTTCTTCTCCGCAAATTTCCAATGCGTTGGAATAACAGACCTCTACACATTTTCCGCAGCCCACACATTTTTGGCGGTCAAAAAGGTGCATATCATCCGTCAAAGTATGCCCATTAGCATCACATACGTTGCTGCAAGATCCACACGCAATGCACAGTTCACCCTTATAGAAAAGTTCGGCCGCCGTGCTTTTTGATTCCGGATTATGGCACCACGCACAGTTGAGTGGACAGCCCTTCATAAACACAACCGTTCGGATTCCGGGGCCGTCGGATGTAGAGAATCTTTGTATATTAAATATGTTTCCTTTATTATACATTATGTGTTGTCCTCAAAATAACTTCCTCCTGCATTTCAGGGGAAAGTCTTACGAAATAATCACTGTAACCACCGATGCGTACTACAAGATCCTGATACCCTTCGGGATTTTGTTGCGCTTTTTTTAGCGTTTCGTTATCCACCACATTTATCTGCACCTCAAAACCTCCGCGCTTCAGATATGTTTTAATGATAGATATCATTGTATCCAAGGATTTTACACCAAGAGACGCTTTGGAAAATTTGAGGTTTACTGCAACACCGCCGATAAATTTGGAATGATCCCATTTAGTGGAGGAAAGTACAGAGGCGGTTGGGCCGTTCAATTCTCTGCCTTGGCAAGGACCGGAACCGTCGCCCAAAGGAAAACCTGCCTTTCTTCCGTCGGGAGTAGCAGAGGTTTCCCTTCCGAATCGTTCATGCATTACCCAACAAAAGACGCTGGGAATCAGATTTGAGTTGGAATGTAATCCTGAATATTTTTTGCATTCGCTGGCGATATGTTCGGAAATAAACGAAAAATATTGGTCAATTTCGTTTAGGTCGTTGCCATACTTCGGAATTCGATTCAGTATGTAGAACCTTAGCGATTCATTACCCTCAAAATTGCTTTCAAGGATAGACCTAAATTCGCAAAGGGTAAGCTTTTTCTCGTCGAATACAAGTGTTTTTATCGCATAAAGTGAATCGACAAGATTGGCCATTCCCACAAAAGAAGGCGTGATCCAATTGTATTTGGCACCGCCGCGCTCGATGTCTACTCCTTTTTGCAAACAGTCATTGACAAAACAGGAAAGCAACGGATTGATTGAATTTTGAGCACGTACAGAGCGGTTGTGATTTTCTGCTTCAAAATTAGATTTTATGTGAGCATCAAGCTTCTCAAAATAAGCATTTAACAAAGCGTCAAATGTGGAATACTCTTTATTCATTAACTCTAACAATAACTGCGGCATATTGGTATAGGGACTGGCAACCCATACGTTCGAAGAAGCAACGGGAGTAATTTCAACACAGGTGCTGTGAATATAGTTGCGCGCTTGTTTCATAGGAACGCCATAGTGTATAAGCCCTTTTGTTATCACATCATCGTTGAAAATTGCCGGATGAGAATAACCTTTTGAGAGAAGCTTACACGCCTTGTCGAGATACTTTTCGGGCATACCTTCGGTGTAACAAAGTCCTACCGCGGGATAAACTAAACGAATATCATCGATCACCTGCATACATATTTCGGTAAGTTCATTTGCAACGATATTACCATGTTCATCACGACCTCCCACCATATAACCACTCGAAAGTCCACTGGGAACACGCATATTTATCTGAATCCCAAGGCAATCAAGCAAAAGTTGAGCATATTCTTTTGTGATCGTTCCGTTTTGTATATCTTTTTCAAAAAAAGGCAAAAGATATCTGTCAGGGTGACCAAGTTGGAACTGCTGGGCACCTGTCCTGAAAGGGTTGAGTGATAAACAGTGGGTAATGAAGTGAACCGATTGCACCGCTTCATAAAAGCTTTCGGCCGGACCCGCAGGAACTTTTTTGCATATTTCAGCAATTTTTTTAAGCTCACTCTGTCTTATTGGGTCATTGGCTTGTTCACTCATTTTCAATGCCAGATCGGCATAGTTTTCCGAATGCTTAATTACTGCCTGCAAGCATCGTTTGCAGCATTTGTAAAAGGATTCCTTTTCCTTATTGCAGTTGAGTAAGTATTCATCAATCATTTTTATGATTCCGAGTATTCCTTTTGATAATATCAATTCATAATCAATAGCCATGTGTGAATCCTGACCGTTGCCTGCTTTTTTTCGTCGTGCTTCAGCAATCGATTTATATGCGGATACCCATTCTTGTTGCTCGCCGGCGCAAAGCGGGATATCACGCTTTCCAACAATAAGCTCGCCTTCGGTTATAGAGGGCGTAAGCTTGGAAAAGGCAGAAAAAAAGGCTTCGGCATAGCGTTCTTCTTCCGACAAATCGGCGTGCTGTTCATAATTTTTATAAAAAAGATAATGAAACTCATTACTGAATTTCAAATTTTCAAATACCTGTTTGCGCAAAAAATTTATTCGTTCCATACGGCACCTCCTCGTTTTTATACTTGTATTATATTTGATTTTGTGAAATAATAATAGTATAATATAATTAAAATTATGTATAATCGTTTCAAGGCGGCGTAGGTATGATGGATATTAAATTTCATTGTGACGAAGAAAATAATTTTAGAAACGGATTCCCTGTGCGAGCATTTATCTATACCGATTACTCTATAGAAATGCATAATCACGACTTTTATGAACTCAATATTGTTTTGGCCGGTACCGGAACGCATTGTATTGAGAACGGTAGTTTGCGTGTTAAAAGCGGAGATGTTTTTGTGATTCCCCCTATGGTTGCTCATGCTTATGTTGATACAGAAAATTTAGATGTTTATCATATCCTTTTGAAAAAAAGTTTTTTGGCCAATAATCGGGATGAATCTAAAAACGTAAACGGCTTTTTGCAATTTACTGAAATAGAACCATTTTTGCGCGGTAGTTCTGCCCGTTCATGTTTTTTGCATCTTAGTCAGTCAGAATTGTTTCAATTAAGAGGAGAATTGAAATACATTGACGATAATAGCGAATTCTCTTGGAAAGAATGTGCCGCTATGAGGTATCATACGGTTTGGAAACTTTTATACTGGTTGTCACAAGCGTTATATAAACAAATTTATTTATCGAGTTGTTCGGCTGAAAAGAAATATGAAGTTCAGATTATTAACGCACTGGAATATATACATCAAAATTACGGTGAGAAAATTACAATTGATTTTCTTTGCAATCAGGTGTATTTGTCTCGATCCACTTTTTTGCGAAATTTTAAAGCATTTTGCGGCGTTCCCCCTGTGGAATATTTAAACAATTACAGATGTAAAAAAGCTATTGAGCTGTTAGAATCCGCTAATTGTTCAAAAACCGAAATTGCACATAACTGCGGATTTTATGATTTGTCACATATGAAACGAATGCTTAAAAATTATCGGTGAGCATTCGTTTAAAAAAGGATAAATCTCTTCAAAATACAGGGAATAAGAACCACATGGCGTTACCAAAATGGGGAATCTTGACCCCTGAGTGAACCTTGTTACTCGCGTGCGCTCGTAATAGGCAATGCAATTTATAATTTAAGAAATAAAGCATCTCTTACCTCAAGGGAGGGGGGACCGCTTGCGGTGGTGGGATATTATATCCCCCAGCCGCCTTTAGGCAAGGGGCCTTTGTCAAGAAGGATATTTTACGTTTGTTTTATAAAATCCTGCAAAAACTTGACTATAATCATGGTGTGTGTTATAATAAATAAAATGATAAATGTAAAAGGAACCAGCTGTCTGCAGAGGAAGTTGGTTCCTTTTGGTTTTAGAACAGTAAATGTAGGGTGTATGATGAATTTATGAAAAAACAACGGCCTCTGGTATCTACAACACATATCATATTGTTAAGTTTTTTGACAGCCATATTGATAGGTGCAGTATTGCTTTGCCTTCCCATAAGTTCAGCTGATGGAAAGGCAAAGCCGTTCTTAGATGCGCTTTTCACCGCAACCACCTCCACCTGTGTTACGGGCTTGGTAGTAATGCCGACCGTTTCCTCTTGGAGCATTTTCGGTCAGGTGGTTATTTTGATACTGATTCAGATCGGCGGTCTTGGTGTTATCACCATTATGTCGGGACTGATGATCATTCTTCACAAGAAAATGGGTATCGGTGACAGACTGCTCTTGCAAGATGCCTTCAATCTGAATTCGCTGTCGGGGCTTGTTCGGTTTGTAAAAAAGGTCGTAACCGGAACGCTTATCATAGAAGGCATTGGCGCTTTACTTTATATGACGGTCTTTATACCTCAATTTGGTGCAAAAGGAATATGGATATCGGTCTTCACTTCCGTTTCTGCTTTTTGCAATGCGGGTATTGATATCATTGCCGAAAACAGTCTTTGCGATTATGCACTGAATCCCGTTATCAATATGGTAACCTGCAGCTTGATTATCTTAGGCGGTATTGGTTATATCGTCTGGTGGGACGTGCTCAGGGTGCTGAAGAACGCCCGAACAAAGAAAGTGAGGTTTTTCAAAGACCTTACCCTGCACAGTAAAATTGCTATTACGGCAACCTTTATTTTGATTTTTGTGGGTGCAGCTTTCATTTTTGCGTTTGAATATAATAATCCGCAAACAATGGGAGATTATACTTTGCTTCAAAAAGCGGAAGTGTCCTTGTTTCAGTCGGTTACCACGAGAACGGCCGGCTTTGCAACGGTTCCGCAGGAAAACCTCACCAATGCAAGCGCTATTGTATGTTTGCTCTTGATGTTTATCGGCGGTTCTCCGGTTGGCACAGCCGGAGGTATCAAAACGGTGACATTTGCTGTTATTATCGCAGCAGCGATCGCCTCGATTCGTAATAAAGAGGATACCGAACTGTTTGGCAGACGCCTAACAAAACAAGTTGTCAGCAAAGCGATGGCCGTTACCTGTATGTCCTTTATTATTATCTTTACTTCAACGGTTTTGCTTTCTGCGGTAACGGATGCCAATGTACTGGATATTGTTTATGAAACGGTTAGCGCTACCGCCACCGTAGGTCTTACAAGAAACTTTACGTCATCTCTCGGTAGTGTTGGTAAGCTTATTATTATTATAGCGATGTATCTCGGCAGAGTGGGTCCCATATCACTCGCCGTTGCATTTAAGCGCAGTAAGGATAATCAGAATATCGTAAGAAACCCCACCGAAGAAATTAGTGTGGGATAGGGAGGGATAATTTTTATGAGTATCCATAAAACCTATGCTGTATTAGGCCTTGGCAGATATGGAAAAGCCGTTGCAGAAGAACTCGTCAATAATGGCGCAGAGGTTTTGGCGGTTGATATTGATCAAAACAATGTCAATAACGCAATTGAAACCATACCCCTTTGCAAATGCGCCGATATTACTGAGCCGGAGGCGGTGAAAAGACTCGGTATATCTAATATTGATGTTGTCGTTGTTGCTATGGCAAGTAATCTTGAAGCCAGCGTAATGGCGGTAACCCTTTGCAAAGAAGCGGGTGTGCCCACCGTTATTGTGAAATGTGGCAACGAAATGCACCAAAAGATTTTAAGCCGTGTCGGTGCCGACAGGGTGATTTTCCCCGAAAAAGAATCAGGAACAAGACTGGCTAAAAATCTGCTTACATCAGGGTTTGCGGAAATGATAGAGCTTTCCGATGAAGTATCTATGGTGGAAATTGACGTAAGAGATGAATGGGTTGGTAAAACGCTGATAGAACTGAGTCTTCGTAAAAAATATTCGGTTAACGTGGTGGCAATACGAAGCGGTGATAAAATCAGTACAACGGTTGATCCTTCACTCCCACTTGAAAAAGGAATGCAGCTTATCGTTATTGCCAATACCTTAAAACTGCAAAAGTTGAAATGATGCGGTGAATATATGAAAGAACATAAGAAAAAATTGATTGCGCCGATTGTTGTTTTGGCAATTATGGTATTATATTATGTTGCTTACTTTGGCATTTTGATAGCGTTGTTAGATGGCATTTGGAAATGGCTTTTAGGTATTATCCCACTTGCTTTTACTGCTGTTATGCTTAAAGTTTGCATAGAAAG
>JAFSAC010000061.1 GCA_017442265.1 Clostridia bacterium
CGGCATCTTGCGATGCTGCTTCAAATTAACGGGTTGTTGTGTGTTCTGGTTCGTTTCGTTGTTTAATTTTCAAGGTCCTGCGCCGTCCCTTTTCGCGGACAGCTTTGTTATCATACCAAACGTTTTCCCTTTTGTCAACACCTTTTTTTAATTTTTTTCAGACTTTTTTTGCGACCGATTTCGACCGGGAAAACAGGGAAAACGGGGTATATACCAAGTATGCCCACCCATTGCCATTTATATCCTTATATATTGTGGTGTCGGGGGTAAATCCCCTCCTCCGAAAGGGTCAAAATTCCATAATCGCCATTTTTGAGACTTCCGGGATTAAACAGCAGCATCCCGTTTCGCCATTCTTCAAACGGGCGGTGGGTATGCCCGAACAGCACCGCCTCCACCCCGCGGGCAAGCCCCGCTTCCGCCAAACGGGTGAGATCCCCTTTCACCCCAAACATGTGCCCGTGGGTCAAAAACAGCCGTTTACCATAGATACACTCTTCCCGCATCAGCGGCGGAGACATCATTGCAAAATCACAGTTGCCGGCCACCCAGAAAAACCGACGATGCGGATACACCGCCGCCATATCCTCCGCCTCCCGCATACCGTCCCCGAGATGACACACGGTATCAATCTCCGGGTGCCGCTCGCACAGCTCCCACAGACGGTCACTTTCTCCGTGAGAATCGGACACCACCAATATCTGAACATTCTTCATAATGAAAAGCTCCTTTTCATACACATTATATACCGACTTATATACACCGACAGAAAGGATGCGATCAGATGAGCACAAACGGATTGACCCCCGGACAGCTGGAAGCGCTGCTTCAGTTTGCCGCCCAAAAACTCGGGGTATCCCCCGAACAGTTAGCAAAAACGGTGCAGACCGGGGACAGCAGTGAATTGGGGTTGCCTCCCGACAAAGCCGACAAGCTCGCCGGCTTTTTGAACAACCGCAGTGCGCTGGAGCAGCTCTTACGCTCCCCGCAGGCACAGCAGCTGCTTCAACAACTGACCGGAAAGCAGGGGGAATAAATGGCGGATATCGCTGAAACCCTGCAGGAGCTGTTATCCTCCCCCGACGGCATGCAAAAATTACAGGGGGCGGCCAGCCAACTGCAAAGTATCCTCGGGGAGGGAGATGCCGGCGACCTACTGTCCAAACTTATGGGGGAAGCCAAACCGGCTCTTGCCCCCACCCCGCCCGCCGGCGGTATGGACCTGTCGTTGCTCGCCCGGGCGGCGCCCCTGTTACAGGCGATGCAGGCGGAGGACGACAGCACCAAATTGTTGCGGGCGCTTCGCCCCTACCTCCAGGAAAACCTGCAAAAGCGGCTAGACGAGGCGATCGAGATTATGAAATGGCTCCGGCTTTTGATGATGTTCAAAGACCAAGGGGGTATATAAGCGTAAGAGCCGTCCGACGGACGGCTCTTTTTTATAGCTGATTAACCGCGCAGGCGGGCGGCGATCTCGTCCAAAAATTCCATCGAATTGACCGCGCGTTTTTCCGGCAGGGTGGACAGCAGATAGAGGTCGCGGGTCATAATCCCACTCTCGATCGTGTCGATCGTCGCCTTTTCCAGCCGGTCGGCAAACGCCGAAAGCTCCGGCAGGTTGTCCATCTCGGCACGCTTGCGAAGCGCTCCGCTCCAGGCGAAAATGGTCGCCACCGAGTTGGTGGAGGTCTCCTCGCCGTTCAGGTGCTTGTAGTAGTGGCGGGTGACGGTACCGTGCGCCGCCTCGTATTCGTAATTGCCGTCGGGAGAGACCAGCACACTGGTCATCATCGCAAGCGATCCGAAGGCGGTCGCCACCATATCGCTCATCACGTCGCCGTCATAGTTCTTACACGCCCAGATGAAACCGCCCTCCGAACGGATGACACGGGCCACCGCATCGTCGATCAGGGTGTAGAAATAGGTGATACCCGCTTTTTCAAACTTCTCTTTATATTCCGCATCATAGATCTCCTGGAAGATATCCTTGAAACGGTGATCGTAGGTTTTGGAAATGGTGTCCTTGGTGGAGAACCACAGGTCCTGTTTAATGGAAAGCGCATAGTTAAAGCAGGCACGGGCGAAGCTTTCAATGGAAGCATCGGTGTTGTGCATCCCCATAACGACCCCGTCCCCGGCAAACTGATGAATCGGGCGGCGGGTCTCCTTCCCGTTTTCATCGGTCACCACCAGCTCGGCCAGACCGCCCGCCGGCACCTTCAGTTCGGTGTTGCGGTAAATATCACCGTATGCGTGACGGGCCAGCACAATCGGCTGTTTCCAGGTGGACACGGTCGGGGTGATCCCCTTCACCACCACCGGCGCACGGAACACGGTGCCGTCCAACAGCGCACGAATGGTGCCGTTGGGACTTTTCCACATCTCTTTCAGGTGGTACTCCTCCACCCGCTGGGCATTCGGGGTAATGGTGGCGCATTTGACACCCACCCCGTATTTTTTGATCGCGTTAGCCGCGTCCACCGTCACCTGATCGTCCGTTTCGTCACGGTAGGGCAACCCGAGATCGTAATACTCACATTTCAGATCCACAAACGGCAGTAACAGTTTTTCTTTGATCGCCTGCCACAGGATACGGGTCATTTCGTCTCCGTCCATTTCCACCAGCGGGGTGGTCATCTGAATCTTCTGCATTGTTTTCACCATTCCTTTGCCTTTTTTATCTTACTCGTTCCGATCCGCCCGGCGGAAGGATAACCAGTCACCGTACTTGCCGCCGAAAAACGGGCGAACGGTCACCCCGGTCACCTCCGGCAGCATCCCGTAATACCGGGTCACAAACCCCAGCGGCACCGCCGGGACCGTTTCATACAGTTCTCCCTCCAGTGCTTTCACCGAGGCGGGATGGTCGCCGGCGGCGTGATACCGCCGGTCAAAATCAACCGAGGAAAACCGGGCAAAATTATTCGCCGGCGCCCCGGAGGTAAACATACTGAGATTTTCATACGCCGAAAGCCCCCGCGGGGTCACATCGGCGATCGCGAGCTGGTAGTTGCCTGCCGCCACCCGCGCGTTTAACGTTTCGGGGTCGGTCAATTCCAGCGTACACCGCACCCCGAGGTTTTTCGTAAAGGATTGCAGGATATACCGGGCAAAATTGGCGCTGTTATCATCCTCCGCCGCAAGCAGGGTGACGGTCGGCATCTTTTCCAGCTCCAGCGCCTCAAGTCCCTTGGATAACGCCGCTGTGGCCGCCGTCGGGTCGGCGCTAAACGGCAAACGGTTTTGTTCTTCACGGAAAGATTTCCCGCCGGTCACCGTCGCCGCCGGCGGGATAAACCCGGTCGCCGGAATACATCCGTCCGGCAGGGCTTCCCACAAGCTCTCGTATTCGATCGCATCCCGCAGTGCCCGGCGGATATCCGGGTTGCCGAGCGTTTCCACCTCGTTATTGATCCACAAAAACCGTACCGTGTCCTGCAATTCCACCAGCGTCAATCCCGCTTCTTTGGCATCCTCCAGTTGATCAACGGATACGGTGGCCAGGTCGAGATACTCTTTGGTTAACAACTCAAAATCGGTCTGTTCCGCCGTCGGAATGCGATACCGCACCGAAGCAGGCAGAACGTCTTTTGCCGCATGATAATGCGGATTCTTAACAAGCGACACCGATTTGTCGTGCTCCCAGCCGGAGACCGAGAAGGCGCCGTTTGTCAGAATATATTTCGGTTCCAATCCATACCGACCGGAGGTATACGCAAAAAACTCCCGACTGCACGGCATAAAACCGGGGCTTGCCAGCTTTTTCGGAAAATCCGGGTCGGGTGCCGACAACCGAATGATAAGGGTGCTGTCATCGGTCGCCTGAACCCCCAGGGCGGTGCTGGGCTTTTGCCCGGCAAGCACCTCGGAAGCGTTCACAATGCCGGAAAGCAGGTCGGCATACGGTGAGCCGGTGGTGGGGTCGGCGGTGCGGCGGAAACCAAACACAAAATCGTGAGCGGTCACCATGACCGGGTCTTCAAAGCCGGTCTCTTCCCCGCGCACCGTCACGGTGCTCCAGTAGCTTTCTCTTATATTAAAGGTATATATAAGGCGATCCTCCGACACCGTCCAGGTGGCGGCGGCGGGAACCGGTTCGCCGTTTTCATCCAGTGAGGTCAACCCCTCAAAAACGGCGGCGATGACGGTCAAAGAGGCGGTGTCCCGTGCGACCTGCGGATCGATCTGTTGCGGTTCGGCAGACAGCGAAAAGCCAAAGCTGTCCCCGCCGTCCGTTCGGCAACCGGTCGTAACCCCGACCAGCAGTAACAGCGCCAAGAGCCATGAAATTCCGCGTCCCAGCCACGAGCTTCGCACCCACATCGCCCCCTTTCTGTCAGCATGGTGTATTATACAGGATTTTCCCGAGTTTGGCAAGAAAAACCCAATAAATATCCCGCAGAAAGCATTTTTCTGCGGGATTTCGGGTCAGTGGTCAAACACCGTTTCAATTTTTTTGAGAGAAACCGCCGGAGAATAGACCCACCGGGACAGATGCCCTTCGGTGATAAAATAGGATAACGGTGGCGGTGGCGCCGGGGCGCCCGCCGTGTCGATCACGATCAGCTTTACCTTCATTTTCTCCGGCAAAACACTTTTTATGTATACGCTGACCGGCTGACCGGGGGTCAGGTCCTCTCTCGTTTCCGCCAGTCCCGCCAGATTGGGGGCCAATTCGATAAACACCCCATAGCTTTCCACCGAACGGACGATCCCCATCACCGTTTCCCCTTGGGAAAACCGGGCGGCGTTCTCCTCCCAGGTGCCGAGCAATTCCCGCTGAGAAAGACAAATTCGTCCGTTTTCCAGCGAGGTGATCACCCCTAAAATATCCATACCCGGGGACAGGCGGTCGGACGGATGCGAAATGCGGCTCACCGACATCCCGGCGATCGGCATCAAAGCGGATAACCCGCACCCCACGTCACAAAACGCCCCGAAGGTTTCCAGGCGGGTGACCCGTGCCGGCAGAATATCCCCCGGTCGCAACTCGTTCAGACAGTAGTAACGGCACCGCTCCTGCGCCCGGCGGCGGGACAGGATCGCCCGCATCCCGTTTTCGGTTTCCTCAAACCCGATCACCACGAAGGACACCGGCTTGCCCACCCGGGAGATGATCGCAATATCCCGGGTGGTGCCGTCCTCGATCCCCACCGCTCCCTCGTCGTGCGGAATGATGCCGGGCATACAGGGGAGCGGCACGTGCAGATTATGTTCCGCGTCGCACATCACCGCTATCGCTTCCAGAATCTCCCCCGACAGCCGTGCATCCGCCAGCCCGGTATAGGTGCTGATATACTGCCGGTTTTTCGGGTGGGAAAGCCGGATACCCTCCGGGTAAAACTCTCTTTCTTCCATTTTGTCGCTTCCTTTCCTTTTTTCGGTCGATGATATATATGCTTTTCCCTCAAAAAAGATGCCGGCGACAACTTTCTTTTTACTTTTTCGGAAATATATGGTATAGTGATAAAAATACTACCAATTCGGGAGGAAAATCATGAGCCGTCAAAAACAGCACCGTTTAGAGCCGGGACTCCCGGTATCCAGTAAATTTTTGCTGGGCCTGGTCTTTCTGGCCCTTTCTGCGGTGAACAGCTTATGCATCTTCAATGCCAGCGATATGAGCTCCCTGTTACAGCGGTGGAGCTACGCCGCCGGCTTCGGCGTGTTGCTTTCTGCGCTGTTGACCGGGGTTCTGTATACCCTGCTCAGCTCCTATCGGCACACCGCCGAAAAAAATGCGGTTTACTATCCGCTGCTCGCCGGGGTGCTCGCCCTTGCCGGTATGTCGCTGTCCTATCTGTGGCTCGGGGTATGGCCGTTTGGCGAAAAATCGGTGATGATCGTGGATATGCATCACCAGTACGCACCGATGCTGTCCGAACTGCGGGAGATGCTTCTCACCGGAGAACTCAATCCGCTTTACACCTTTAAAACCGGCATCGGCGCCAACTTTTTGTCGCTGTTTGGCTATTATCTCGCCAGTCCTTTCAACCTGTTGCTCACCCTTTTCCCCGAGCATCTGCTGACCGAAGGGATTTTGGTGATCACCCTACTGAAAAATGCGCTCTCCGCCGCCTTTTTCGCCGCCTGCGTGCAATACGTTTTCGGACGGCGGGATCTGTCGGTGGTGATCCTGTCGCTGGGGTATTCCCTCTCGATGTATATGATCGCCTACTCCTGGAACATTATGTGGCTGGACGGGGTGATGATGCTGCCGCTCATCGTTCTCGGCTTTGAACGGATGCAGCGCCGGGGACGGTTCGGGGTGTATATCCTGTCGCTGGCATACACCCTCTTTACCAACTACTACATCGGCTTTATGATCTGCGTATTTATGGTGCTGTACTACGCAGTGTACGCCCTGCGCCAACCCCGCTCCGGCAAGGAGCAGTGGCACGGATTTCTCCGCTTTTCGCTCGGCTCGCTGATCGGCGGGGGGCTCTCTATGGTACTTCTTATCCCCGTCTTTCTCGCACTGCGGTACACCTCCGCCGCCGGGGAAGGATTGCCGGAGATCGCCTCTAATTTTGAGCTGTTTAAGGTGTTTGGGCAACAGCTGTTCGGGGTCACCCCCACCATTCGGTCGGGCAATCTCCCCAACGTTTACTGCGGCATCCTGCCGGTGGTATTACTGCCCATTTACCTCACCATGAAAACCATTCCGCTTCGCCGTCGGCTGGTATACGGCGGGCTGTTTGCGGTGGTAACGCTCAGCTTCACCGTCAACATTTTCGATCTTGTCTGGCACGGTCTGCACACCCCCAACGACCTGCCTTACCGGTTCTCCTTTATCTACGTGTTTGTCGCCCTTATGATCGCCTATATGGTGTTACCCCGCCTGCGGGAGATCACCCCTCGTCAGATCGGGACCTCTCTGCTCGCTCTCGTTGGGTATATAGCGATATACGAGATGATGATGACCGAGGATGCCGAGGTGTTTGTACCGGTCTACGTCACCCTTCTGCTCGCCGTGATCTACGGCGGCATCCTCCTGCTTGCCACCTATAAAAAGGTGGTGCTTCGCACCGCGTATATGTTGCTCGTGTTAGTGATGACGGTGGAAATGACCCTGCACGGCGGGTTGGCGCTGGATACGCTGAACAGCAACGAATACTACACCTCCCACAACAGCTACGTGGACAACGAGGAGACCTCCGCCGCGGCCGCCGCTATGGACGCGTTAATCGAAAAAGCGGACGAGAAGATGAACGGGGCTTTCTACCGGGCCGAGCTGTTGCCCCGCCGCACCATTGTGGATACCGCCCTGTTCCATTATCCGGGGCTGACCTCCTTCTCCTCCAGCAACTACTACCGCACCACCGTTCTGCTCGGCGGTCTCGGGTATGCCTGTAACGGGGTAAACAGCTATATGTATAACAGCTTTATCCCGCTTCCCGACTCGTTGCTCGGCATTCGGTATCTCGCCTTAAACGTGGACGTCGGCAACCACGCTCAGCTTCAAAAGATCGGCGAATCCAAAACCGGGAACACCACCTACTATCTCTACGAAAACAAGCTCGCTCTCCCGATCGCCTATCGGGTGGATTCGGAGATCGATCGGTTCGCTATCAAGCAGTACGATCCCTACGGCACCGAGGAAGCGCTCCTTTCGGCGATGACCCGGGATGAGCGTCCGGTGTATACCGCCCTCCCGGTATCGGTATCGGCCGGCTCGGAACAGCTTGCCAGCGCATACGATTCCCGCATCAGCGTGAATTCAGACGGAGAAACCGCCTGGTTTACCGCCACCGTCACCCAAGAGGGTCCCTACACCCTCTACCTCGACTGTATGGCGGCCGATTCCGGCTCGGTGTCGGTGGCATTCCCCGACAAGGACGCCCCCGATTCCTACACCCCCTCGTTAGACGAGCCGTATATCATTGATCTCGGGGTACTGCCGGCGGGAACGGTGATCGATATGTCGCTGACCGCTAAACAGGCGGTGTCCGGCAACATCTATATCACCCGGCTGAATACCGCCCTGCTCGAAGAAAAAATCGCCGCTCTGAACGACCAAGGGCTGAAGGTCACCCATTACAGCCAGAACGAGATCACCGGCACCGTGAACGTTAAAGAAAACGGGGCGATGTTCACCAGCATCCCGTACGACACCGGCTGGACGGTCACGGTGGACGGCAAAAAGGTGGACACCTACCCGGTCGGTAATCTGAACGAGGACGGAAGTCAGGGTGCGTTCCTCTGCTTTGATATCGGCTACGGCGAACACGAGGTGTCCATGCGGTTTATCCCGGCGGGTCTGTTCCCGGGACTGCTGCTGACCGGCATCAGTCTCCTGGCCTTTATCCTCTTGTTGATCGTCACCCACCGGAAAAAGGCGAGTGTTCCCGCTCCTCGTGTGAGCGCCGGCAACACCCCCTCCTTCCTGCCGCCGGAGCCGCCCAAAGGGGAGCTCACCGATGACGTGACCCTCACCGATCTGTTAGCGACAGACGAGCCGGAAGCCCCTCCGGAAAGTAAATAATAAAAAACCGTGTACCCGGTTGGGTACACGGTTTTTCCTATTCCAGCAGCACCGGGCGGAAGATCGGCAGGGATACCGCCACTTCGCGTTGCCGTTGCCGGTATTGGTGCGGGGTGACCCCATAAAACTCCCGGAATTGACGGATAAAATAGGAGGCGGTGGAAAAGCCGGCCGTTTGAGCAATATCGGTCACCGTATCGTCGGTGAGCAGTAACAGCCGTTCCGCTTCTTTGAGCCGCACCTGATTAACGTAATCCGAAAAGGATTGCTTCATGATCCGCTTGAACATCCGGGAAAAATAAGAGGAACTCACCCCGCAGGCGGCCGCCGCTTCCGACCCGCTGATCTCGGGAAAATGTTCCCGCACGTAGGACAGCGCCCGGCGAATGAGGGTCACCTGCCCACCCAGTTCAATTCGGCGAAAAAGCGATCCGTGCTGTTCCCGCCAGCAACGGAGAATGTATAAAAAGATGCGGGTAACATCCGCGCGAAGCCCCAATTCAAAGCCGAAATAATGAGACTCCCACTCGTTGAGAATGTTGGAAAAGAGCGCCGGAATATCGGTCGCCCTCATCTCCTCCGGCGGGAAAAAGATCTTTTTACCCGGCATCTCCTCCATTAACAATAGCATATAGCTGTATTCCGCCCAGGACCCTTCCCCGCTCTGTAAAATGTGCGGCAAAAATTTTACCACGTCAAACCGGCATTCTCCCTCGGCGCAGATCACCGCATGCGGTTCGTTGGTGTGCACAATAATCATACTGCCGGCAGGGAGTTCATACCGTCGGCTTCCGATCAGCACCTGCGCCGCCCCCGACCGCCCGTACAATAATTCGGTATATTCGTGATAATGCAATTGAGCGGTATGGCTGTTCTCCGGAGCGGTCAAATGCTGCCGTAAACAATGAAATGACATCGGCACCCCGTTGTTACTTTTACGCCCCTCGTCGATAATCGGCATCCCGCCACCTCCACCATGACAAAATTTTGCTATTTTTTCACAAAATTAGTATAGCATATTTTTTCCGGGTGTTCTATACTTTTGTTAGAAAAACCTCATATTTTTTGAATGGAGGAAAATACTATGATTCGTGTACTCGTATGGAATGAATTCCAGCACGAAAAGAAAAAGGAAAAGGTCGCCGCTATCTACCCGAACGGTATTCATCAGACCATTGCCGACTTTCTCGGCAAGGAAGAGGATATCGTGGTGAAAACCGCATGGCTGGATATGGAGACCAAGGACTGCGGGATCACCCAGGAAATGCTGGATGAGACCGACGTGCTGATCTGGTGGGGTCACGCTTACCACCAGTACGTTCCGGATGAGGTTGCCTTTATGATCCGGGATGCGGTGCTGGCCGGTATGGGCTTTATCGCCCTGCACTCGGCGCATCACTCTAAGCCGTTCCGGTATCTGCTGGGCACCTCCTGCAACCTGACCTGGCGTGAGTCGGGCGATTCGGAGCTTTTGTGGGTGGTCGAGCCGGGTCATCCCATTACCCAGGGCATCGACCGGTACTTCCGCCTGCCGGAAGTGGAGACCTACGGCGAGCCGTTTGTCATCCCCACCCCGGATAAACTGCTGTTCATCGGTTCCTATTCCGGCGGAGAGGTGTTCCGTTCCGGCTGTCTGTTCGAGCGCGGCAACGGTAAGATCTTCTACTTCCAGCCGGGTCACGAGTCGTTCCCGATTTTCCACGACGAGAACGTGCAGACGGTTATCCGCAACGCGGTGCGGTTTGTTGCTCCCACCTACCGCAGAATGACCAAATGCCCCCATATCCGCAAGCTCGGTGACGAGCGCGGTTATATCATTGACGAAAAATAAATAAAAGAAAGAGGTTGAACACTATGGCACAGGTACTGAAGATTGGTATCATCGGTTGCGGCGGCATCGCCAAGGGCAAGCATATGCCCGCCCTGCAGGAGATCGCCGACTGCGAAATGGTCGCATTCTGCGACATTATCCCCGAGCGTGCGGAAGAAGCCGCCGCGAAATTCGGCGTAGAAGGTGCGAAGACCTACACCGATTACAAAGAACTGCTCAAAGACCCGGCGATCGACGTGGTGCACGTTTGTACCCCCAACCGCTCTCACTGCTTCATCACGGTGGATGCGCTGGAAGCCGGCAAGCACGTAATGTGTGAGAAGCCGATGGCGATCAACACCGCCGAGGCGGAGAAGATGCTGGAAGCCGCGAAGCGCACCGGCAAGAAGCTCACCATCGGTTATCAGAACCGTTTCCGTGACGATTCCCAGTATATGAAGGCGGAAGCCGAAGCCGGCACCTTTGGTGAAATCTACTACGCCAAAGCCACCGCTCTTCGCCGCCGTGCGGTTCCGACCTGGGGCGTGTTCCTGAATGAGTATGAGCAGGGCGGCGGTCCGCTGATCGATATCGGCACCCACGCGCTGGACCTCACCCTCTGGACCATGAATAACTACAAGCCGAAGTACTGTGTCGGCACTACGTTCCACAAGCTCGCCAAAGACACCGACCAGGGCAATATGTGGGGCAACTGGGATCCCTCTCAGTTCACCGTGGAAGACTCCGCTTTCGGTTTTGTGGTTATGGAAAACGGCGCGACCATCGTGCTGGAATCCTCCTGGGCGCTCAACACCCTCGACGTCCGTGAAGCGGTGACCACCGTTTGCGGCACCAAAGCGGGCGGTGATATGTCGGAAGGCGGCCGTATTAACGGCATCCGCCACAACCGTCAGTATGTGTTAAAGCCCAACTTCAAAGCGGGCGGTGTTGCGTTCAACGCGGGTGCCGCTTCCGAGAAGCCGGCTGTCCGTGAAGCCCGTCAGTGGCTGGATGCGGTTCGCAACGACACCGATCCGGTGACCCTGCCGGAGCAGGCGCTGTGTGTCACCCGGATTCTGGAAGGCATCTACGAATCCGCCAAGACCGGCGACATCTATCGCTTCTGATCTCTCAAACAAAAAACCGGAACCGGTTTACTCGGTTCCGGTTTTCTTTTTTATTTTTTGAAAATAAACCATTTGCTAAAGAGGTAGTTGAGTAGCACCACCACTACGCTAACCGTGAGTTTGGCCAAAAACCCGGGGATGCCGAACAGCGGTTGGCTCAATCCTATCCCCATAAGCAGGGTCGGCCCGACCACCTCGATCATGCCGGACAACACCCGGGCGGCGAAAAAGGAGCCGATTTCCCGGATAAGCGCCTTTTTTTCGGTTTTTTCCGAGCGAAAGACGTACCGCTTATTGGTGACAAACGCGAAAAGAACCGCAATAACCCACGCGATCGCATTTGCCGCCGTGATGTCCACCGATAGTCCTGTCACCAGCAAAGCGTAGACCAGCCAATTTAAAAGGGTGGTCAGTCCTCCGAACAGGAGATATAAAATCCCCTCCCGGTATTTTTTCCATACCCCTTTCACGGCGCTTCATCCTCCGTGTCGTTGCCGAGATACCCTTTTAGGAGGTAGATCGGGCGGTGTTTCCCTTCAATATACACCCGGGCAAGATACTCGCCGATCACCCCGAGGATCACCAACTGTAATCCGCCGAGCAACAGTATCAGCGCCACCACGGTAGCGTAACCGGGTATTTCAATCCCAAAGCACAGCTTCTGGATCACCACTATGAGCAGGTAGATAAGCGATCCCAGCGAGGACAGAATACCGAGAACCGAAGCGATCTTCAACGGGAAGGTGGTAAAGGACAAAAAGCCCTCAAAGGCGTATTTGAACAGTTTTTTGAAGGTCCAGGCAGACTTGCCGGCATTCCGCTTATTTGCCACGTACGGCATATAGTAGGTTTCAAACCCGACCCAAGAGAAAATGCCTTTGGAAAACCGATGATATTCCGGCATTTTCAAGATCGCATCCACCACCGACCGGCGCATGGTACGAAAATCACTCGCGCCGGCATAAAATTCCACCTCGCACACCCGGTTGACCAGCTTATAAAAAATCTTTTTATACCAGCTCATCATCCGTCCCTCGATGCGCTCCTCCTGATAGGCGGCGACCACGTCGTAGGCGGGATTTTTCTCTAAAAAGTCCACCATATTCGCGACCAGCGCCGGGTCCTGCTGCAGGTCGGCATCCAGTATGGCGGTATAGGTGCCACTCGCGTGCTTAAGTCCCGCAAACATCGCCGCTTCCTTCCCGAAATTGCGGGAAAAATTGAGCAGCTTCAGCGAAACCGAGTCCTTATACCGATCGAAAAGGTCAGAGAGCACCCCCCAGGTGTTATCCCGGCTGCCGTCGTTCACAAAAATCATCTCAAACCCGCCCGGCAGACCGGAAAAGGCCTCCCGGCAGGCACAAAGCAGCGGTTCTACGTTTTTTTCTTCGTTGTAACAGGGGACGATCAGCGATAAGGTCATCGAACACCCTCCTTTTTGTTATCGGTCGTAAGCATTGCTGAGATCGGCAAATTGCTGTAAGGTCAACTGCTCGGCGCGGGCGGTGACCGGGATGCCGGCCTTTTCCAGCGCCAAAAGGTTCTCTTCTTTACTGTATCCGGCGGTCATCAACGCATTCGGCAGGGTCTTGCGCCGTTGTTCAAAGGCGGCACGGATGAGCGAAAACAACCGCTTTTCATCCCGCACCTCACACACCGGATTTTTCCGGATATTCAGCCGGATCACCGCACTGTCCACCTTCGGCGCCGGGAGAAAGCTCCCGCCGGACACCGAAAACAGCATTTCCGGTTCAGCGTAATACTGTACCGCCAGCGACACCGCTCCGCAGGCGCGGGTGCCCGGTTTGGCACACAGCCGCACCGCCGCCTCCCGTTGCACCATAACGGTGATGCTTTCTACCGGGAGCCGGCTTTCAAGCAACGCCATAATAATGGGAGAGGTGATATAATACGGCAGATTGGCGCACACCTGCACCGGCCGATCGGGAAACTGCTCTTTGATCAACGCATGCAGATCCAGTTTCAGCACGTCCCCCGGGATAACGGTGACGTTTTCTTGCTCGCCGAGCGTTTCGGCGAGCACCGGGAGTAGCCGCTCGTCCAATTCGATCGCAACCACCTTCCCGGCGACCAGCGCCAGTTCCCGGGTGAGCACCCCGATGCCGGGACCGATTTCGAGCACTCCGCTCGTTTTATCCGCCCCGCTCAACTGCGCCATACGCGGACAAACCGAAGGGTTTATGAGAAAATTCTGTCCCAGTTTTTTCTCAAAATGAAAGCCGTGCCGGGAAAGAAGGTCCCGGATATAGCCAATATCGGTCAGTTGCGGCATCATAACCTCCTATGGGACTTGTTCCGGCTTTTCAGCTTCCGACGGTGACGGCGGGCGGATACAACGAGCAGCGCCACGTACCCGCCAATAAGCAACACCAAAATGCCCACCACCAACCAGAACCAGCCGGAGGAGAATACGGCACCGATGCCGGAGAAGATCACCAAAAGAAAATTGCTGTTCATCGATTCGGAGGCGATCAGTTCCACCTCGCCGATCTTCTCGTCCACGTTCACGATCAGCTCCACCTTGCCGTACACGGTGCCTTTCTCGATCGGTGCTTTGAGCACCTCGGCATTGGTGGTGATCTTTTTGATCACCTCGTCCACCTCGACGTCGTTATACACCACGGTGGCAAAGGGGGTTTTCGGCACCAGGTTCACCGAATCCCGCCCCCACACGTTTTTCACCTTGATGCTCCCCAAAATCTCATTTTCGGTGAGCAGGGTCTTATAGGTAAAACTGCGGAACGCCCACCGGTACAGATCAATGCTGTCGGTGTAATGCAGTCCCACGTGTCCCTTGTCATTCTTGGGCGGACAGCCCATGACGATCACCATATAATCGTATCCGCTGTCGCTGGCGACACTCGCCAGCCCCCAGCCCTCGTGTTCGGACAGACCGGTGCGCCCGAATTTCAACGGCGCATAATGGAAGGTGCTGGACTGACGGAGCATATCCACCCGGTTAACAATGATATACGGCTGACCGCCGGATAGCGGCTGAACCTTATGCTGAACGGTGGAGATCATCGGTTCAAAATCCGCAAAGGTCATACAATACCGCAGGATACGGTACACGTCCCGGGTGGTGGTATACTGGCTGAGCGAGTCAAGGCCGGTGACGTTGGCAAAATGGGTGCGCTCGCACCCGATCTCTTTGGCAAGCTCGTTCATGCCGTCCACGAAATCCTCCACACTGCCGGAAATGGTCACGGCGAGTGTGGTGGCGGCATCACTCGCCGTCTGAATAAGAGACACGGTCAAAAGGTCCCTCAGCGACCACACCTCGCCGAACTCCATACCGACGGCGGTCACCCCGGTGCCGGCGACATAGCGGTTGAAAATATCGAGGGTATAGGTGCCGGATGCGGTATCCATATTGAGATTTTTCTCTTGAACCTGTTTTAAGGTATACGCGCCGACCATAAGCCGCACCAGTGCCGCCGGTGCGTGCACCTCGTCGACGTTATGCTCTAACAAAAAGACGTCCTCTTTTTCCGACCCGCCTAAAAACACCACCGCGGCGGCCTTAGCATTGAGCACCGTTCCTTCCGGCAGCTCATACGCTTTGACCGAGGGGGTCGCCGAAAAGACCACCCCGAACAGCAGGACGGCCGACAGTATAAAAGACATCCATTTTTTTAAGCGCATACCCATTCCCTACCTATGTTTATCGTTACTTTTTATTATACCATAGTTCCTCTTATTTGTGCAGACCTTTTTTATTGTATCATACCCGCAAAAAAACAGCAACTGCTTTATTCCCTCTTGCAAAAATACGACAATAGAGGTACAATAGGAATGTAAAAATACTCTTTTTAAGGATGTGTTCATTATGGCAAAAGTTCTCGTTGAAACCTCCGCCCGTCACGTGCACCTGTCCCAGCAGGACCTTGACACCCTCTTCGGTGCCGGCTACCAGCTCACCAAGAAAAAGGACCTGTCCCAGCCGGGTCAGTATGCCTGTGCGGAGCGTGTGGACGTCGTTGGCCCGAAAAAGGTGCTGTCCGGTGTGTCTATCCTCGGTCCCACCCGTTCGGCGACCCAGGTGGAGATCTCCTTGACCGACGCCCGTTCGATCGGGGTTGCCGCTCCCATTCGGGAGTCGGGCGACATCGCCGGCACCGGCGCCTGCAAACTGGTTGGCCCGGCGGGTGAAGTGGAGTTGACCGAAGGGGTCATCGCCGCGAAACGCCACATTCATATGACCACCGCGGATGCCGCCGAAATGGGACTGAAAGACAAGGACGTCGTTTCGGTCAAGATCGACGGCGAAGAGCGTGGCCTTGTGTTCGACCAGGTGGTGGTTCGGGTGAACGATGCGTTCGCTCTGGCGATGCACATTGATACCGACGAATCCAACGCCGCCGGTGTAGCCCCCGGCACCATGGGCGAGGTTATCAAATAAGATTTCCCGAAAAAGCAAAAAGCGAATGCAGGAAAACCTGCATTCGCTTTTTTATTATTTAGTAAGACCTTTTACTATCTCCGCTATGTTTTCTACCTGTTTCTCATCTAACTGCTTTAAATACCCGATGAGAGCATTCAACTTTTCCGGGTTCTTGTTTTCATCATCGAAAAATTCGGATGGAGTTATGTGAAGATACTCACAAATGAAGAAAAACGCCGACATTGACGGCAAGGATTTTCCGCTTTCGATATTGTTAATATATCCCGGATTTTGACCGATAGACAAACTCATATCACGAGCGGATACGCCCAATCGGTTACGCAACTGCGCTAAACGAATAGAAAATTTTTCTTCATACATATATCCCACCACCCTTTCTTATAGGGTGCATTCGCTTATTTTTTCGTCATTCTGTCAGCAACCGATAATAAGGCGGTCAAATCTTCTTGGGACATCCCTTTGGCTTTTTCCACTAATTGATGCAACAAAGCCGGTTCTTCTATATCGGCATCAAAAAATTCTTTCGGCGTGACACCGAGATATTCACAAATGTATAAAAACTCGCTGAGTGACGGCAACGCTCTCCCGGAGGAAATGGATTGAATATAACTTTTACTATGCCCCAAAGCATAACTCATCTTATATTCTGATACTCCTTTTTTGGTGCGCAGTACCGATATTCTGTCCCGGATAAACTGTTCATCCATACCAATCACCTCACACCCCATAGTTTATACTAATTAAATCGGTCATAATCATAACTAAACTACCGATTAAACTTGATTTATACTAATTTAATTAGTATAATTTGATAAAATCGGCTTATTAAAACTGTAGTAGGGGTTAGATATGAATAAAATCTGCTGTGGGTTTGGTCATCGGGAACTTTTGATCGATATAAAAAACGAACTCGAGGAAACCGTCGAGGAACTAATCGTCTATCACGGAATTAACCACTTTATGACCGGCGGTATGGGGGATTTTGATAATCTGTTTGCCTCCGCGGTACGGGGAGCGAAAGGGCGACACCCGGAAATTCGCTTATTGTTAGTAAAACCGTATTTCACCGCCGATCTGAATACGAACAAATTCTATTTTGAAAAGATGTACGATACCGTTCTCGTTCCGGACGAACTATCCACCGCTCACTACAAAACCGCTATTCCTCAGCGAAACCGGTGGATGATCGATCATAGCGACCTGGTCATCACCTGTGTATATCGGAATTTCGGCGGTGCTTATACAGCTATGCAATACGCCGAAAAACAACAAAAATTATACAGAAATTTGGCAAGAGAATCTTTTGCCACAACCTTTCTTGTGTGAAGGAGTTTTATCCGGTTTTCGGCGATACGGGCGATTCGTGAATCGCTCCTACGACATAATAAAAACACGGCAGTCGGTTGACTGCCGTGTTTTTCATTCTTTTTACCGCTTTGCGCCTTTCGTACCTTTGGCGCCGCCAAAGCCGGCTAAAATGTTGCTGTCGTAGGTGAAGGTGAGGTCGGCTTTCGCCCGCTGGCGCTTAAACGCAAGCTTCACCAGCCGATCCATAAGTTCAGAGAACGGCACCCCCGCCGCTTCCCACAGATAGAAGGAGAGCGATCCCGGAATGGTGTTGATCTCGTTCACCCACAGCTCCCCGGTCTCCCGGTCGTTAAGAAAATCGATGCGGGACACCCCGGCACAGCCGAGCGCTTTAAAGGTTTTTACCGCAAGCTCTTGCACCGTTTCGGTCATTCCGTCCGGAAGCTCCGCCGGGCAACGGCGTTTTAAACTGGACATACCGCCGGATTTTCCACCGGTTTTGCCGTTATCCTGCAGATATTTATCCCCGAAGCTTAAAATCTCATCCGCGCCGATCGGCTCCTCGCAAACGGAGGCGATCGCCTCGTCTGCATCCCCGAGCACCGCACAGTTGATCTCTCTCAAATTCGGTACCGCCCGTTCCACCAACACCCGGTCGGCAAAGCTGAAAGCCGTATCCATTGCCTCTATCAGCTTCTCCCGGTTATCCGCTTTGGAGATGCCGACCGAAGAACCGAGGTTCACCGGCTTTACGATCACCGGGTAGCCGATCTCGCTTTCAATTTCCTCCAGCACCGGATCGGGATTTGTCATATACCCTTTTCCCCGGTAGGTTTTCGCCGACAGCACCGGCACCCCCGCCTGCGAAAGCGCCGCTTTCATCAGGTATTTATCCATACCGACCGCCGACGAGGTGACGTCACACCCCGCATACGGTACGCCCAGCATTTCCAGATACCCCATTAAGGTGCCGTCCTCCACGTTGGTGCCGTGCACCACCGGGATCGCCACCTCAAAACTGCCGACAACCTGGCGCCCAAACTTCGGCGCCGGGTAGCGAACCAGCTCCACCACCCCGTCACCGGCCGGCACCAAGGTCACCCGGGTGGCGGCTTTCAGGCAGGCGGTCATATCCCGGAAATTCTCCACCTTTTTGAGAATGTCACCGGTATACAGCCGATTGTCCTTAGAAATATACAGGGGGAACGCTTCGTATTTGTTTTCATCCAACGCCCACAGCGCCTGCAACCCCGAGATGATAGACACCTCGTGCTCCACACTGCGACCGCCAAACAACACCGCTACCCGTGTTTTCATACAAAATCTCTCCTATCAGAAATTATCCGGCAGATCGTTTTCCAGTAACACGATCTGTTTCTCCACCGGCGGCAACCCCTGTACCAGGGAAAGTGCCTCCTTAAGATCCCGCGCCACAAACAATTTTTCCTCCGGGAACCCGGCGGACAGCAGTCCTTCTTTCAAGGGCGGCGCCTGTTTTTCGCCGACCAGTACCGCTATATCACATTTATCGGCGGCGTAAGCCCCCAACTCCCGGTTAAGCTCCTCCTGCCGTTCCCCGAGCTCTACCATACCGGGGGTAACGAGTACCCGCCGTGCTTCAAACTTCGATAAGGTGTCCAGCGCACTGCGGAAACCCGCAGGATTGGAATTGTACGCATCGTCAATATAGCCGTTGGGAAGTAACTGCAACCGGTGTTCCACCGGCTTTAACCGCCGAATGGGATACACCATTTCCTCCAGCGACACCCCGAGCTTGTGCGCCACCGCCATACACCCGGCGAGATTCTGAATGGTATGTTCCCCGAGCAGGCGGGTGGAAAACCGCCGGCTTTCCCCGTCGGGGGTGATAAAGGTAAATTCCGATCCGCTGACCGACACGGTAATATCGGTCGCACGGTAATCGGCATCACTGTCGCTTTTCACCCCGTAGGTCACCGCCGGCACCGACACCTCCCGCTCCCGAATATACGGATTGTCGGTATTTAAAAAGGCACAGCCGTTTTGAGGCAGACTGTCTGCCAGTTCGAATTTCGTCGCAATGATATTATCGAGGGTCAAAAAGGTTTCCAGATGCTGTTCCCCAATAGCAGAAATAATGCCGTACTGCGGATGCACCAGATCGCAGATTTCTTGAATGTCCCCCACCTGTTTTGCGCCCATTTCCACCAAAAAGATCTCGTGGGAGGGAAGCAGCATCTCCCGAATGGTGCGCACCACCCCCATGGTGGTGTTGTAGCTGCCGGGGGTCATTAAGGTGTTATATTTCACCGACAACAGCGCATGCAAGAAGGTTTTGACACTGGTTTTGCCATAGCTCCCGGTGATACCTATCACGGTAAGCTCCGGTTGCGCCTCCATTCTCGCCTTCGCCTTTTTCACGTACCCGTCCCCGATCGCTTTTTCGAGCGGTTGCAGGGCGCCGTTTACCAGCCCTACCCACAGCCACACGATGATCGAGAAAAGACCGATAAACCCGACCGCCCGCTGTGCCGATACAAAGAAGCACAAGGTGGCGACCAACAAAAACAGCACCGCTTCGGCGACGATCAACCGCCACACCCGGTGGGTGAACACCAGCGGTTTTTTCGCTTTTTTCGGCAGATGCAACAGCGCGGTTAAGAGCAGGATGCCTGCCGCCACCGCATAAAACACCGTGTCGGATACCCGCCCGTTCAACCACATTGCCGGAATACAGAGCGCCGGCGCCATGCGCCGAACGTTCACCAGCCGGTCATCATGATCCCGGCACCATTTGCGGTATCGCTCGGAACGATAGGAATTGAGCTGTACCATATGAGTAAAGTACAGCGCCTGAAAAATATAGTTGAGGGCGGCGGCCGCCAGCATCCCCACCTTCACAATCAGTTCCATATCGCCCCTCCTTTCTTAAGATAGAAAACTATCCAGTACCCGCTGACACTGCGGCCAGCGTTCCAAAAATCCGAAATGTCCGGCACCGTGTAAGGTCACCAGCCCGGCATCCGGGATCAGCGCTTCCATTTTTTGTCCGTCCGACAGCGGGGTGGCGGTATCATTCTCCCCCCAGATGAGCAGGGTGGAGGCATGGATCTTCGGCAGATACGCCGTCAGATCCTCTTCAATACACCGCACCATAACCGCCCGCATCCGTGGGGAGGCGTTGCGGTAATCGGCAGAGCCGGAACGCTTTTTCACCTTTTCCACCAAACCCGGACACAGCCGGGCAATCAGCGGTACACTCGCAAGTTTTTTGCCGAGCTTGTAGGTATACACCCGGAAATAATATTTCATCCCGCGCCGGGGACGAATGCCCGCCGCATCCAAAAACACCGCTTTTTTGACGGTGAGCGGCTGTTCCGGACGGGATAACAGCTTAATGCTGATCCGCCCGCCGAACGAATGGCACATAAGGATCACTTCGGAAAGCCCGAGTGATTTAGTAAACTCCAGCACAAAATCGGTATAATCGTCCACCGTCCAATCGGTTTTCGGCTCGTCACTGCCGCCAAAACCGGGCAGATTGGGAGCGATCACCCGAAAGCTTTGGGATAAATAATCGGTGAGCAGGGCGTAGGTGGATACCGGCGCGCCCCAGCCGTGCAAAAACAGCACCACCGGGCGGGCGGTATCCCCGCTATCGAGATAGTTTATTTTCAGTCCCTGAACCTCTATCTCCACCCTTGTCACCTCGTTTCATTCATACGAATTTCTGTTACGGATTATTCAGCCGGCACCATATCCGCCTTGAAAACGGTCACCTCAATGCTGTTGATGATGACCTCCTCCACCGGCTTATCGTTGTCGTCGGTTTCCACCGCGGCGATCTTATCCACCACGTCCATGCCGCGGAACACCTGTCCAAAAACGGTATGCCCGCCGGACTTCCGCCAGGCGCCGTCTAAAGAAATGTTCCCGCCGACCTTTTCATACAGGTCCCATACTTCCTCCGGGACCCAGTCGTACACGTAGGTTTCCTGGTAGTTGGCTTCCATAAACGCTTCCCAGTTGCCGTAGATAGCGGTAAAGGATTCGCCGTAGTAATTGGCATACTGCTGATACGCCTGCTGGTACACGGTGTTCATATTCTCTTTGCTATAGCTTTCCCGTTTACCGAAATTCTCTGCATCCATTTGGTTGATGAAAAACTGGCTGCCGTTGGTGTTCACCCCGCTATTCGCCATACTTAAAGCGCCGCGGATATTTAAGAGCTTTTCATCAAATTCGTCTTCAAAGGCGGTACCCCACACGCTCTGTCCGCCGGTGCCGTCCCCTTTGGGATCGCCACCCTGGATCATAAACTGATCCATCACCCGGTGGAAGGTCAGCCCGTCATAATAGCCGTTTTTCGCATGGGTTAAGAAATTCTCCACCGCTTTGGGGGCGGCTTCGGGGAAAAGACGCAGATAGATATCCCCCTGGGAGGTATGCATAATCGCAACCGTTTCGCCCTCTTGGGGCAATTCGGTCTGGAAACCAACCTCTTTATCGGCATACGCCGTACCGACCTTCTGACGGCAACCGGCAAAGCTCGCGCAAAGCAGAACGGCGAGCAAACATAAGGCAATCCCTCTGACAGTTTTTTTCATCGTGATTTCTCCTTAATCCTGAGTTTTCACCGTAATGGAATTGATCTTCACCGGCTCGATCGGGGCATCCCGATGATCGGTGGGCACAGCGGCGATCGCATCCACCACGTCCATGCCCTCTACCACCTGACCGAATACGGTATGCCGGTAATCAAGATGCGGGGTGCCGCCTACCTTTTCGTAGTTCTCCACCGCATCTGCCGGATAGCTGTCCGGAATCTGTTTCATCTGCTGGATCAGTTGCGGGGCTACCGACTTTGCCTGCACGATAAAGAACTGACTGCCGTTGGTGTGCGGGCCGGCGTTGGCCATGCTGAGCGCACCACGCAGGTTGTGAAGGTCCGGGTCGAACTCGTCCTGGAAGCTTCCGCCCCAGATGCTCTCTCCCCCGGTACCGTTGCCCAAGGGATCGCCGCCCTGGATCATAAAATCGTTGATGACCCGGTGAAAGGTCACCCCGTCGTAATAGCCGTTTTTCGCGTGGGTCACAAAATTCTCCACCGTCTTCGGGGTCTTATCCGGGAACAGCCGAATGGTGATATCCCCCATCGTGGTATGCATCACGGCAATAAGATCGCCGGCCGCAGGTCTTGCTAACTGATTCATTGACGTTACCTCCTTAATAGGCCTTGCCCCAATACACCAGGTGTTTGGCCGGTTTACCACAGCAAACACAGGTGTCCGACAGGGTCTTCTGTTCAAACGGGATACAGCGGGAGCTGACCCCGGTCACTTCCTTCACCTTATCCTCACACGCTTCCTCGCCGCACCACATCGCTTCGATAAAGCCGTCCCCCTTCTCGCTCAGCACCTGAACGATCTCCTCAAGCGAGGTGCAGGGATAGGTACGGTTAGCACGGTTTTCGAGCGCCTTTTGATACAAGCTGTCGTGGATCTCCTGCAGCAGCTGCGGGATCACCTCGTTGAGTTTATCCAGCGACACCACCTGTTTTTCACGGTTGTCACGGCGAACCAGCACACAGCTGTTGTTCTCAATATCCCGCGGACCGATCTCCAGTCGGAGCGGCACGCCCTTCATTTCGTATTCGGCGAACTTCCAGCCGGCCGACTGCTCGCTGTCGTCCAGCTTCACCCGGGCGATCTCAGCGATCTTCTCTTTCAGCTCGTTGGCTTTTTCCAAAACGCCCGGCTTATGAGCGGCGATCGGCAGGATCACCACCTGCACCGGTGCGATCGCCGGCGGCAGAACCAGACCGTTGTTGTCCCCGTGGGTCATGATCACCGCACCGATAAGCCGGGTGGTGACCCCCCAGGAGGTCTGGTGGGGATACGCTTTCTTATTTTCCTTATCCGCAAACTGGATATCAAACGCTCTGGCAAACCCGTCACCGAAATAGTGGGAGGTACCCGCCTGCAGCGCCTTGCCGTCGTGCATCAACGCTTCGATCGCGTAGGTCGCCTCCGCCCCGGCGAACTTGTCGCTTTCGGTCTTGCGACCCTCCACCACCGGGATCGCCAGCGCATCTCGGCAGAAATCGGCGTACACGTGAAGCATCCGCTCGGTCTCTTCGATCGCTTCCTTCGCGGTGGCGTGAATGGTATGACCCTCCTGCCACAGGAATTCACGGGAGCGCAGGAACGGACGGGTGGTCTTTTCCCAGCGTACCACGCTCACCCACTGATTATACAGTTTCGGCAGATCACGGTAAGACTGGATGATATTCGCATAATGCTCGCAGAACAGCGTTTCGGAAGTAGGACGGACGCACAGCCGCTCCTCCAGCTTCTCGTTGCCGCCGTGGGTGATCCACGCCACCTCCGGCGCAAACCCTTCTACGTGATCCTTTTCCTTCTGCAAAAGACTTTCCGGAATGAACATCGGCATACACACGTTCTCGTGCCCGGTCTTTTTAAACGCCGTATCCAGAATTTTCTGCATATTCTCCCAGATCGCGTAGCCGTACGGACGGATGACCATACACCCTTTGACACTGGTGTAGGAAATAAGCTCCGCTTTCCGCACGATATCGGTATACCACTGGGCAAAATCCTCCTCCATCGAGGTGATCTCGTCTACCATTTTTTTCGTATCCGCCATGGGTATCTATTCCTTCCTTTCGGCTAAATTGCCTATCGCTTACGGCTGTAAAGCCCATACATAATTATTATAGCGAATTCCCCTTCATTTTGCAACCCATTTACCATTTTTTTGAATTGTCAAGGTCAATTAACCCTTTGTAACAATTTATTCGACAAAAACCCCTACCGAAATTTCCGAAATTGGTCGAAAAATGCTTGATAACGCTACCTTTTTTCACAGTTTCAACAAAGTTTTCAACAATTTTTCTCATTTGTCCACTTTACAGAGAGTATTTTTTTGAATAAACGACTTGTCTTGCTCCATACTATGGATAACTATCTTTCAAAGGAGCGAGCGGTCGTGATCAAAGGCATCAACCGGCAGATGATTGAAATTGTGGACACCGGAAACCCGTATTTTGAAAGGGCGTTTCTCGTGGTACAGCCCGGCATCAGCCAGCCGGACAGCGAGCTTTTACACCGGCAGGCGCAGGATTTATTGCAAAATACCGGCAGCTGCAGTCTTCTGCGGCGGCAGCGTGCCCGCGAGCTTGTCGGGCGGATCGGCCTTTGCCTGCTCTCCGCCCTCGGCGGCGCGGCGCTCGCCCTGTTCATTCCATGGATTTTGACCCGATAAATCGGGTCTTTTTCTTTTTTGTCAAATTGGCTCTTCCCCTTCTCCGATTTCCGTGCTATACTTTTGAAGAAAACGGAGGTGACCGGCGTGACCGTATTTAAAAATGCAAAGATCGGGGACAAGATCACCGACTTCGGGGTAGAAGAGGGAAAATTCTCCTTTGTGGGAAGTACCGCCCTTCCCGGCATCGATCTTGCCGGTCAGGAGGTCATCCCGGGACTGATTGATATCCACACCCACGGCTGTGCCGGGTTTGACACCATGGACGGGGCTGACCCTCTGCGGGAGATGAGCCGGTTTCACCTGCAAAACGGGGTGACCGCCTTTTGTCCCACCACCATGTCCGCCGACCGGGAAACGCTGAAAGCGGTGACGGCGACCCTCCCCGCTACCGACGGCGCCCGGATACTCGGATTTCATTTGGAAGGACCCTGCCTCTCCCTTTCCCACAAAGGGGCGCAGGCGGCCGAGCCGATTCAAAACGCCCGGCTGTCGGATATGGATACCCTTGAAAACGTGAAGCTTATCACCTTAGCCCCGGAATTTCCCGGCGCTTTGGAGTACATAGAAAAATCCGCCGTTCCGATCTGTCTCGGACACACCGCCGCTGATTTTGCGCTATCACAACAAGCGTTCCGAAAAGGGGCGTGCGGTGTCACCCACGCCATGAACGGGATGCCGCCGTTTCACCACCGCGACCCCGGTCTTATCGGGGCGGCGCTCACCGCCGACCGGTATATTCAGGTGATCGCCGACGGGGTGCATCTGCATCCGGCCACCGTGCTGTTATTATACCGGGCGTTTGGCGCCAAACGGATGATACTCATCAGCGATTCGATGCGGGCAACCGGGCTTTCGGACGGTACGTACGATCTCGGCGGACAAGCAGTATCGGTTTATAAGGGGGAGGCCCGTCTTTCGGACGGAACCCTTGCCGGCTCCGCCTGCCCTCTCCTCACCTGTGTGAAACGCGCGATCTCGTTTGGCATCCCGAAGAAGGATGCGATCAACATGGCAAGTAAAACCCCGGCTACTATGCTGGGGCTGAACAAAGGACGTATTGCCCCCGGCTTTGACGCCGATTTCGTGGTGGTAAATGAAGATTTTATCCCGCTTTCCGCTATGGTGGAAGGGGAATTTCATCCCTCGCTGTAAAAGAAAAACCGCCCGAACCGATTGGTTCGGGCGGTTTTATTTGATTGATTTATCGATCGAATCGGGCAACGTCCTCCACCGTTTCCCGGGCGACAACCACCCGCTCGCCGGTTTTCCCCAACATCACCACCGGAAGTTTCGGAATCCGGTTGTAATGGGAGGCCATAGAATAATTATACGCTCCGGTGGTCAGCACCGCTACAATATCCCCCCGGCAAACCGAGTCGGGGAGCATCACCTTTTCTTGTAAAACGTCACCGCTTTCACAGCATTTTCCCACAACGCTGGTAAGAAGGGTAGCATCCTCTTTCATCTTATCGGCACACACCACCGTGTACGGCGCTTCGTACAGCGCATACCGGGGGTTGTCCGACATACCGCCGTCCACCGACACGTAGGTCTTATACCCGGGAATGCGTTTAACACTTCCCACCGTATAAAGGGTCATACCGGCATCCGCCACGATACTGCGCCCCGGCTCCATACGAATGGCCGGAACCTTCAAGGACAGTTCCCGGCATTTATCAAATACCTTTTGACCCACTTCAGCGATGTTCGCTTTGATATCGAGGGTCGGATCGCTTTCAAGATACCGCACCCCGTAGCCGCCGCCGAGGTCCAATTCCTCCGCTTCATACCCGTATTTCTCCCGGATATCAGCGATATAGGTGAGCAGAATATCCGCCGCTCGGATGAAGGTGTCCGAATCAAACACCTGGGAGCCCACGTGACAGTGAAAGCCGGAAAGCCGGACGTTGGGGAGATTTAGCGCCTCTTTGGTGATCTCCTCCGCAAGCCCGGTTTCGATCGCGTTACCGAATTTCGAATCCACCTGCCCGGTCGCCACCGCCTCGTATGTATGGGTATCGATCCCGGGGGTGATGCGAAGCAGGATTTTCTGAGAAACACCTTGCTTGCCGGCAAACTCGTTTATCACCCGAAGCTCTTCCCGGGAGTCCACCACAAAATACCCGACCCCGTGATCTAAGGCGAAAGCGATCTCGTCGTCGGTTTTATTATTTCCGTGGAAATACACCTTGTCCATAGGGAACCCGGCAGATACCGCCGTGTAGATCTCCCCGGCAGACACCACGTCCACCCCGGCGTTTTCTTCCTTCATGATCCGGTACATTTCCTTGAAAGAACACGCCTTGCTGGCATACAGCATCATCGCCGACTCCCCGAAGGTTTCTTTGAGCGCCGACACGTACTGTCTTACGTTATAGCGAATTCGCTCTTCATCCATAAGATAAAGCGGCGATCCGTATTGTCGAATAAGGTCGGTGACCGGACGGTCGGCCATCTGAAGCCGCCCGGTATCGCTTACCGACAGATTATCGCAGATCATAGTCTTTTTCACCCTTTGTTCTATCAGACGTCAATGCCGGCGGCACGCATTTCTTGAAGCAGAACCGCTTCGTGCGCCTCCTCCATGGGGGTCATCGGCAGTCGCAGGGTATTCTCCACAAAGCCCATACGGGCGAGCGCCGCTTTCACCGGAATGGGGTTCACTTCGCTGAACAGCGCATGAACCAGCGGCAATAATTTCAGTTGTTCGTCCCGGCTTCCGGCGACATCTCCCGCCAAAAACCGTTCGCACATCGCCTGGGTACGGCGAGGAAGCACGTTGGACAGCACCGAGATGACACCCTTGCCGCCCAGCGCCATAACCGGGATGATCTGATCGTCATTTCCCGAATAAATATCCATTTTCCCTTCCACCAACCGGGCGGTTTCAGCAATCTGGCTGATGTCGCCGCTGGCTTCCTTGATGCCGACGATCATCGGATGCTCCGCAAGCACCCGGCAGGTCTCCGGCAGAATGTTACAGCCGGTGCGGGACGGCACGTTGTACAGAATGATCGGTTTGGTGGACGCATCCGCCATGGCGGTGTAATTAGCAATCAGACCCTTCTGGGTCGCTTTATTGTAATACGGCGTGACCGCCAAAAGCGCATCCGCTCCGGCTTCACAGGCATGTTTCGCGAGATCCACCCCGTAAGCGGTATCGTTCGACCCGGCGCCGGCGATCACCGGCACCCGACCGGCCACGTGTTTCACCGCAAAAGAGATCACCTCGCGATGCTCCTTGTCGTTCAAGGTCGCACTTTCCCCGGTGGTTCCGGCGACCACGATCGCGGCAATGCCCTCCGCGATCTGCCAGTCGATCAGACGGGCAAACGCTTCATAATCCACCCCGTCACGGGTCAAAGGGGTCACAATGGCGGTCGCCGCACCTGTAAATACCGTGTTTTTCATCGTTTCGTCTTCCTTTCATAAAAAAAGCAGCTGCCGGGAGCAGCCACCTCAAAGCATACAAAAAATTCGCTTTTGGTGATAGCTCTCCGCGTTGATGCGACAACAACAGAGCTGTTAATCCCTGCTGCCAGCCCGGGTCGGTGGCTGTCCCCGACCCGTCTTCGGCACCCACGCCTTTCCTCCGCTTCCGTCGCAGCCGACGTTTTCAAAACGGTCTACTCATCGTGCAATGCACCTCTATCTGTCGTTACCATATCATAGTTTTATTCATTTGTCAACGATTTATGCCGAACAATAACGTGGCATTTTCCACCGTTTTTTGAAGCAGGTCCTCCGCTTTCATCCCCCGCAGCTCGGCGATCCGCTCGGCGGTATAGGAAATCATGGAGGAATCGCACCGGTGTCCCCTCAGCGGCACCGGCGCCATATACGGCGCATCGGTTTCCAAGAGCAGCCGGTCAAGCGGCACCGCTTCAGCGACCGCAACCGGGTGTTTTGCATTTTTGAAGGTGACAACCCCGCCCAGACCAATGAACATTCCGAGCGACACCACCTCCCGCATCATTTCCACACTGCCGGAAAAACAATGCACCACCCCGCGCGGTCGATACTTTTTCAAAAGGGCGAGGGTATCAGCGTGTGCCTCCCGGTCGTGCACCACCACCGGGAAATCCTTCTCCACCGCGATCGCCAGTTGTTTTTCAAACACCTTTTGCTGCTGTTCCCGGGGACAGGCATCCTCGTAGTGATAATCAAGTCCGATCTCCCCGACCGCCACCGCCTTCGGGTGGGAAAGGTACGGGAGCATCCAGTCGCAAATCCGCTCAGGGTCAACTCCACCTGCCGCCTGCGGATGCACCCCGACAGCGGTATACAGAAAGGGGAACCGTTCGCTTAACCGAATACCGACAGCGGCGCTTTGCTCATCCACCGCCGCATTGATGATCCCGCATACCCCTTTATCCGGCAACGAACAAAGCAACGCCTCCCGGTCGCTATCAAACTGTTCATCGTCGTAATGTGCGTGGGAATCAAAAATCAATCCGCTCACCGTCAGTCCTCCCTAATAACCAAAAAAGGGCGCAGCAATAGCTGCGCCCTTTTGAAAAAGCTTATTCTTCGAAGCCGGATTCGACCAGCTCCACCAGTCCCTGAACGGCTTCTTCTTCATCCGCTCCGTCCGCAATGATACGGATGTTCGCGCCGCCGACAATCCCAAGCGACAGCACGCCGAGCAAACTCTTCGCATTCACACGACGGTCCTCTTTTTCCACCCAAATGGACGACTTGTAGCCGTTCGCCTTCTGAATAAAGAAGGTAGCCGGGCGGGCATGCAGGCCAACCTGGTTCTGAACCAGAACATCTTTCACGCACATAAAAATCAGCCGCTCCTTTTCGTATATAGGCACTCAATTTACCTTGATTTCATCGGGCATTTCACCACGTCTTGTCCCAAACCTCTGGTAAAAACCGACAAAAACTCTTCTGTTTGCTATTATATCACAAAACTATGTTTCGTCAATCGCTTTGGTTCGGCAAAAATGCAATTTTATTCATTTTCGGACGAGTGACCTATTTTTACCGAAAATCACAAATGCGATTTGTTGTTTTTGCCAAAAAATGTGGAAAACTTTTTATTCTTTGGGGTCGGAAAAGCCATTTTCCACAAGAAAACGGCGATCCTCCTCCAAAAGCTCGGCGGTTTTCAGCATATCCGGGCGCAGTTTTGCGGTGCGAAGCAATGCCTGTTCCCGCCGCCAGCGGCGAATGTTCTCGTGATGCCCGGTAAGCAAAACGTCGGGAATCTCCCGACCTTCCCATTCCGCCGGACGGGTGTACTGCGGATATTCAAGCAGACCGCTGTAATGACTTTCGTCGGTATAGCAGGTTTCCTCCGACAGCACCCCCGGCACCAGCCGGGATACGCAGTCAATGAGCGCCAGCGCCGGCAGTTCTCCCCCGGTCAGCACGTAATCGCCGATCGAGATCTGCTCGTCCACCAGCGCTTCCAGCACCCGCTCGTCCACCCCTTCGTAGTGACCGCACAAAACGCAAAGTGCCGGCATTTCGGAGAGTTCTTTTGCACGTTTTTGGGTGAGCACCGCCCCTTGCGGCGACATATACACGAGATGCGGGCGGGTCCCCGCCTGCTCACACACCGCCCGAAAGCAGTCGGCGATCGGTTGGGCGTACATCACCAGCCCCTGCCCGCCGCCGTAGGGGTAATCGTCCACCTGCATCTGGCGGTTTTTGGTGTATTCCCGGATCTGGTGGCAATGCACCTCCAGTACCCCTTTTTTCTGTGCGCGCCCTAAAATGCTTTCATCCAGCACCGCACGGCACATATCGGGAAACAGGGTCATCAGGTCAATTCTCATTCGAACAAGCCCTCCATAGGACGGATAACGATGCGCCCGTTTTCCGGCTCCACCGCCAGCACGATCGCCGGAATGACCGGGATCAGCACCTCGCGACCGTCGGGGGTACGCATGGTATAAATATCGTTAGCGCCGGTGTTGCTCACCGCCTGCAATTTTCCGTATTCTTCCTCGGTATCCACGTCCACGATCGAAAGCCCTAACAGGTCCTGGATAAAATGACGGCCGGCCGGCAGTTTGATGTCCCGGCGGTCGGCGTACAGCACCCGACCCCGCCACAAAGCGGCATCCTGCACCGTCACTATCCCGTCCACCTTCATAAGCGCGATCCGTTTATGCGGACGGCTTTTTACCTTCAGCTTTTCCCGGCCGTCCGGGTCGCCGTACAGGGTGGAAAGGGCGCAAAAAGCCGCCGGGGTATCGCTCCACGGCTGTACCCGCATCTCGCCGACCACCCCGTGGGTGCCGACCACCTCGCCGATCTGAAGATACTGTTGTTTTTCCAAGCGTGTCTCCTCCTAATAAAAACAGGGGTAGCCAAATAGCTACCCCTGTCCACCTTTTGCGGGTGTGGGATCAGTCGATCTCCACCGCGACCTTCACGTCACGGCGGGTCGCCGCGGCGCGCATCACGGTCCGCATCGCTTTCGCAATACGACCCTGCTTGCCGATAACACGACCCATATCGTCCGCCGCCACATGCAGATGATAGACAACGGTGCCGTCCTCGGCAGGCGCGTCCTCCTCTACCACGACCGCGCCCGGGTCTTCTACCAGTCCCTGCGCGATAGTCTTTAACAGCTCTTTCATAGGGTTTCTCCTTTGCTCGGCGGCGCCGTTATTTCTCCACGCCGGCCTTCTTGAGCAGCGCCTTCACGGTATCGGTCGGCTGAGCGCCGTTAGCGATCCACTTCTGCGCCTTCTCCACGTCGATGTCGATAGTCGCCGGATCGGTAGACGGATCATAGGTGCCGATCTTTTCGATAAAACGGCCGTCCCGCGGGAAACGGGAATCCGCAACCACTACACGATAAAAGGGTGCTTTCTTCGCGCCCATGCGGCGCAGACGAATTTTTACTGCCATGATGAGACCTCCAAAATTTCTAAAACTGTATTTACCAGCAGCAAAACGCTGCAAAGGGTAGCATAAATCATGTAAACCCGGCTCAAAAACCAAACCGTCCGGGCATTCCCGGCATACCGGGCATTCCGGGGAAGCCGAAGCCGCCTTTTTTCCCGCCACGGGCGTTTTTCTTCAACTGTTTCATCAGCTGACGCATCGTTTCGTACTGCTTGAGCAGACGGTTGACGTCCTCCACCTTACAGCCGCAGCCGGCCGCCACCCGCCGTTTGCGGGAGGGGTTGATGATCGAGGGGGTTTCCCGCTCCTTCGGGGTCATACTGAGTAAGATCGCTTCCAGGCGTTTGAACTGGCGGGGATCGATCTCCACGTCTTTTAACTGTTTTCCCATACCGGGGAGCATCCCCAGCATCTCTTTCAGATCCCCCATTTTCTGGATCTGACGGAACTGCTCTAACATATCGTTGAGATCAAAGCGATCCTCCCGCAGTTTCCGGGCAAGCTCTTCGGCTTCCTTCTCGTTCACCTGCTGTTCGGCTTTTTCGATGAAGGAAAGCACGTCGCCCATACCGAGAATACGGGACGCCATACGGTCGGGGTGAAACACCTCAAGATCCTCGAGCTTTTCCCCCACACCGGCAAACTTGATCGGCTTTCCGGTCACCGCCCGCACCGACAGCGCCGCACCGCCACGGGTGTCGCCGTCCAGTTTGGTGAGCATCACACCGTCGATTCCGAGCGCCTCGTCAAAGGCGGAGGCGACGTTCACGGCATCCTGACCGGTCATCGCGTCCACCACCAGAAGAATTTCCTGGGGTTTGACCGCTTCCTTGACCGCCTTCAGTTCGTCCATAAGCTGGGTATCGATGTGCAGCCGTCCGGCCGTATCCAGTAACACGTAATCGTTGCCGTGATCCTTCGCGTGAGCGACCGCGGCTTTGGCGATCTTCACCGGATCCTCGGTGCCGCGTTCAAACACCCGCACCCCGGCACGTTCCCCGACCGATTGCAGCTGTTGTATCGCCGCCGGCCGGTAAATATCACAAGCGACCAGAAGCGGTCGATGTCCTGCATTTTTCAGCATTTTCGCAAGCTTGCCGGCGTGGGTGGTTTTACCCGAGCCCTGCAAACCGCACAAAAGAATCACACACGGCGGACGGTTAGCACGCGCAAGCTGTGCCGTCTGTCCACCCATAAGAGCGGTCATCTCTTCGTTGACGATTTTGATGACCATTTGCGCCGGGGTTAAGCTCTCCATTACCTTCGCGCCGATCGCCCGTTCGGCAACCTTCGCGGTAAATTCCTTGGCAACCTTAAAACTGACGTCCGCTTCTAACAGCGCCAGCCGCACTTCCCGCATGGCATCCTTGACGTCCGCTTCGCTCAGCTTGCCGCGTGCGCGCAATTTTTTAAACGCCGCGCCTAACTTTTCCGAAAGCCCTTCAAACGCCATGGAAGTGTCCCCTTTCTATATGATTCAATCTGTCCCGATCAGGTTTCCGCCATACGCTCGGCAGATGCCAGAATCCGGGTGGCGTAATCCTCGATTTCCGGAATACGGCCGCCGCGATCGTTGGCCTGCTTTAAAAGCTTGGCACATTCCTGCACCGTTTCCAGTTCTTCCTGCATCCGGCGGAACCGGGAGGCAAGCGAAAGCCGCTCCTCCATTTCCAGCAACTGTCCTTCGGCACGCTTGATCGCGTCCCGCACCCCCTGCCGGGTGATGCCTTCGTTCTCGGCGATCTCGGACAGCGACAGGTCGTCGTTATAGTAATACTCCACCATGCTGCGCTGTTTTTCGGTCAGCATATCTCCATAGAAGTCCAGAAGAAAGGAAATTTCCAGATTTTTCGGCATGGTTTCGTCCCCTCTCGTTTTGTCTGTAAAGAAAATTACTTTACACATTATACCCGATACCTTCGATTTTGTCAAGCGAATTTCCAAATTTCCTATTTTATCCACAACAAAAGCGCCGCCGGTTTTCGCCGGCGGCGCTTTGGAAAATCAATTTTGGGGCTTCACGTACAGCAGCGGGTTCACCCGGCGGCCGTTCTTCCACACCTCAAAGTGCAGGTGAGGACCGGTACTCCGTCCGGTGTTACCGACAAGACCGATGATCTGTCCGCGGGTAACCTTCTGACCGACCACCACCCGGATAGAATGGCAGTGTGCGTACAGGGTTTCCAAACCGTTGGCGTGCCGGATACGGATCATATTGCCGTAGCCGCCGTTCCAGCCGGTGGAAGCCACCACGACGGTACCGCCGTCGGCGGCGATAAACGGCTTGCGGTTGACCGTCACCGGACCGTTGGCGATATCCAGCGCATAGTGACCGCTTCGCCAGCCGCGGGACATATTGTGACAGATCGGCACCGGCCACAGCATACTGCCGGTGGAAACACCGTCACCCACCACGATCGGGCCGGAGGAGGTGACCACCTTCTTGGTGCCCACCACCACCACCTTGGTGACCGGTTGTTTCGTGACCTCAATGGACAGGATGCTACGGCTCTGCTCCACCCCGTCGATGAGTACCGCTTCCGCCACCACGTTCTGGCTGCCCTTCTTGCCGGCGACCTTCACCTTTTCATAGGTGACGTATTTGGTGTTGTCCTTTTCCTTTTCGGTACCAAACGGAATTTCCTCGGTATACCGCAGGGTGCGGACCACCTTCACCCGCAAGAACGGTTGCGGACGGCGGACGATGAGCACGTTGCCGGGGTAGATCAGATCATTTTTCACCGACGGGTTCATCGACCGCAGTTCGGAAAGGGTCATATTGATCTTTCGGGCGATACTGCTCATGGTGTCGCCCGCCTGCACCGTATATTCCTTCTTGACCACCGCTTCGGAGGTCAGCTTTTCCTTCATTTTATCGGCGGAGAGCACCGAATCGGATAAAAACAGTCCGTCCACCAGCTCCACCTTCTGGATAAACTCGGCGCGGTCCTCCTGTCCTTCGACACAGTAGGATTTTTTAATCTCCTCCAGCACCGTTTCCAGTTCACTGCGGGATTGCATCGACCCGACCAGGGTGCCGTCTACGTACAGACCGCTCCCTTCGGCGATCGCATCCCCCTTGGTGCGAAGAATCTCATCGCACAGCAGATCGGTGGTGAGCATCGACTCGGCACGAAGCAGGGTGACGGTCATTTTGGGGGTATCGCTGATCTCAAAAGAGCCGTCGTCGGTGTGTACCCGCTCCCGCGCCATAGCGGCGGCGGCACGGTAGGTGGTTTCGTCCGAAATGCATCCGACGTCCACCCCTTCATACTCCACCTGAATACCGAAGGTGGCCGAGGTCCAATAGGTAATGGTCAAAATCAGTACCGCGGCGGCCGCCACCGGAGCGGCAATACGACCGGCGGTGCGGGTCGCCACCGGGTACCGGCGGCAGAGCGCCCCAATACAGCCAAACCATTCTTTGATAGCGGCAAACGGGCTTTTTTTAAAAGAGATCTCCCGGGCGGAAAACACCACCCGGCAGGACTGAATAAACTCCACCGCGATCTCGTAAAGACGGCGCGGCACACCCGAAAACAGACGGCGCGCCTGCATCATAAACCACGCCTTCATCGGTTTGAGTTCTTTTTTCAGCCAGCGGAAGAACCGTCCCAACGCCAACAGCGTATACATACCAAAGCCGTAATTCCATTTATACAGACGGTAGCCCACTTGCGACCACCGGCTGATACGCGGTTTTTCGGTTTTCTTTTCCGGTTTCTTTTTTCCCGATTTCACAGCGAAACGGTCCCTCCTTTTCATCAAATTTCGGCGTCAAAGTCACGCCGATGCAACCTCATACGCATCTACTATATCACTTTTTTTCAAAAAAGGCAAGAAACCGCCCCCATTTTCGTCACCTTTGCACAAAACCCCGGGGACAGATTTGTCACCCGCCTCTACCGGTTGTTGGTGAAACAGGGAAAAAAGAGCAGATATTGTAAAATGTGGAAGTTTTCCTGTGAAATCTGCCAAGGGCATTGCAGAACCGCATCAAGATATGTTATACTAATATGTATATATGGGACGGGAGGGGTTTTTATGGATATACAGATCGGCGATCGCCTGGAGATGAAAAAAGCGCATCCCTGCGGCAACCGCACCTTTGAGGTGTTGCGGATCGGTATGGATTTTCGTCTGCGCTGTACCGGCTGCGGCCGGGAATTCCTCTCCCCCCGCCACAACATTGAAAAACACGTCCGACAGATCAAGCGGGAGGAATTATAGCGGAAAGCGGTTCCCTATCACCCGTTTGAAGAAAGGAAATCGGTATGTCGGATAATTTCAGTCAACTGAAAGATCGGTTTGACGAACTGTCAATGCGGCTGTGCGACCCTACGGTAATTGCCGACCCGGTCGCCTATCAAAACCTGTTAAAAGAATCGGCGGCGTTACAGCCGATCGTGGACACTATCACCGCTTTGGAGCGGTCCCGGGAAGCCGAAGCGGAAGCTTCCGCTCTCTTGAACGACAGCGAAAGCGACCAGGAGCTTCGCACCCTTGCCCGGGAGGAGCTCTCCGCCGCCCGGGCTCAAACCGAACGGCTACAGCAACAGCTGTCCCGCCTGCTTATTCCCAAAGATCCGCTGGATGACCGGGATATTATCGTGGAGATCCGTGCCGGCGCCGGCGGAGAAGAATCCGCCCTTTTTGCCGGATCGCTGTATCGGATGTACAGTATGTACGCCGAAAAATGCGGCCTGAAGGTGGAGCCGGTCAGTATGAACGAAACCGAGCTGGGCGGTTTTAAAGAGGTCTGTTTTTCGGTCAGCGGTGTCGAGCCCTACCGCCGTTTTAAATACGAAAGCGGGGTACATCGGGTACAGCGGGTGCCCGAAACCGAGACCGGCGGGCGCATCCACACCTCCACCGCCACCGTGGCGGTACTGCCCGAAAGCGACGAGGTGGAGATTGAAATCCGTCCGCAGGACCTGCAGATCGATACCTACCGTGCCAGCGGTGCCGGCGGTCAGCACGTCAACAAAACCGATTCCGCGATCCGCATCACCCACCTGCCCACCGGTATGGTGGTGGAATGTCAGGACGAGCGGAGCCAATATAAAAACAGGGATAAGGCGATGAAGGTGCTTCGCGCCCGCCTGTTTGAACAAAAACAGCGGGAGCAACAATCGGAAATCGCCGCCGACCGCCGGGCGCAGGTAGGAACCGGCGACCGCAGTGAACGAATCCGCACCTACAACTTCCCGCAAGGGCGGGTGACCGATCACCGCATCGGGCTCACCCTCTACCGGATCGACAGTATTTTGGACGGCGATCTTTCGGAGATCATCGATGCGCTGGCGACAGCCGCGCAAAGCCAAAGCATTTAAACCCGAACCAGCCTGAAAGGGCGATTTTTCGGTGTCTTTTGGCTCATTGTCGCACATAGGCAATCGCCTTATGTGCTCCACTTCACCAAAATCTACACAAAAAAGCGTGCCTTTCAGGTCGCAGAATTTTGTGATAAACGGATTTTTTGGTGAGCAAGGCAAAAACACAGCGAATACTTTGTGTATTCGCGAGTATTTTAACGACGACTCAGCGGAAAATCCGTATCACAAAATCTGATTCGGGTTTGAATGCTTTGGCTAGGAAAAGGAGATAAAATAACTATGACCGACCATTCGGCGGCACAACTGAACACCCTGCGGCTGGCCGCCGACGAGATCGGCATTGATGCCGCCGGCGATCTTCTCTCTCGGGGAGAACTGGTGGCGATCCCGACCGAAACGGTGTACGGTCTTGCCGCCGATGCGTTAAACGGCGAGGCGGTATCCCGCATCTTTGAAGCCAAGGGCCGTCCGTCGGACAACCCGCTCATCGTCCACATCGCCGACCGGGCGGATTGGGCGAAGCTGGTAAAAGAAATTCCCGAAAATGCGAACAAGCTGGCCGATAAATTCTGGCCGGGACCGCTTACCATCATTCTGCCCGCCTCCGATCTCATCCCCCCGCAGGTAACAGCGGGACTAAAAACGGTGGCGGTGCGATTCCCCGCTCACCCGGTCACGATTGAGGTGATCAAAGCGGAGGGCTGTTCGCTTGCCGCCCCCTCCGCTAACCGCTCCGGCGCACCGAGTCCGACCAACGCCGCCCGGGTGCTGGAGGATATGGACGGACGGATCGCCGGGGTTTTAGACGGCGGCGACTGTGCTGTGGGGGTGGAATCCACCGTGGTGGACCTCTCTTTGCCCCGCCCCCGGCTCTTACGTCCCGGTGGCATCACCCCCGAAATGCTGAGAGAGGTGCTTTTCGAACTGGATATTGATCCGGCGGTGACCGCCGCCCCGAAAGCGGGGACGGTAGTGGCCTCTCCCGGGATGAAGTATACCCATTACAGCCCCCGGGCACGGGTCACCCTCATCCAGAGCACCCCCGAAAAATTCACCGAATTTGTGAACGCTCAACAGCACCAACACCCCACCGCCCTCTGCTTTGACGGCGAGGAACAGGGGCTTTTGGTTCCGTTTTTAACCTACGGCCGCCGGGACGACCCCGAAACCCAGGCCAAACTGCTGTTTGACAAACTGCGACAACTGGACGATGCCGGTGCTACCTTGGTGTATGCCGCCTGCCCGACCCCCGACGGGGTGGGACTTGCGGTGTATAACCGCCTGATTCGCGCCGCAGGATTTGAGGTGATTAAGCTTGATTAAGATCGGACTGACCGGCCCGACCGGTGCCGGAAAATCGACGGTGGCCGAGTGGTTGCTTTGCGCCGGTGTGCCGGTAATCGATTCGGACAAGGTTGCCCGGGAGATCACCCTGCCGGGACAACCCACCCTATCGGTGCTGGCAGAGGCGTTCGGTAAAGATATTCTGCTCCCCGACGGGTCGCTGGATCGAAAAAAACTCGCCGAGCGTGCCTTTTCCGACCCGGACAGCACCGCGCGGCTCAACGCGATCACCCACCCGGCGATCACCGAAAGAGTTAAAACCGCCTTTGCCACGTATGAAGCCGCCGGCGAAAAGGCGGTGGTGCTGGATGCCCCGCTGCTCTTTGAATCCACCCTTGATCGGGTGTGCGACCATACGGTGGCGGTGCTGGCGCCGGAAAGCGTTCGTCTTGCCCGCATCCGGGCGCGCGACTCTCTGTCGGAGGATGCCGCCAAAACCCGGATGAACGCCCAGCCGGGGGACGACTTTTATACCGCCCGAGCGGAAATCATCCTGCATAACGACGGCGACCCGGACGCCCTCAAACGGCAAACCGAAGAGTTGCTGTCCCGGATCGCGGGGTGGACCGTATGACCGTAAAGCGCCCGCGGCATCTTCTTCTCATTATCCTGCTTATTATCGCCATTGTAGCGGGTATGGTCACCCTGCTGATTCATAGCTACCGGCAGTATCTTTTTGCCGCCTATCCGCTGGAATACGAAGAACTGATTGAAAAGTACAGTCAAGAATACGGTATCACCCCTTCGCTGATTGCGGCGATCATCTGCACCGAAAGTCATTTTCGCCCGGAGGCGGTATCCTCCGCCGGGGCGGTCGGACTGATGCAGCTCACCCCCGAAACCTTTCATTGGGCGCAAAGCCGTGCCGGCATCAAAGACCGGCAGGATCAGACCGCCCTCACCGATCCCGAAACCAGTATTCGGTTCGGCACCTACACCCTTTTGCTGTTATACCAACAGTTCGAGCATCACGATACCGCGCTTGCCGCATATAATGCGGGGCAGGGTCGGGTGCACGGGTGGCTCAAAGACCCCTCCTATTCCGCCGACGGGGTGACCTTACAGCATATTCCGTATAAGGAAACGGAACAATACGTAAAGCGGGTCAAAAAAGCGCAAACTATCTACCGTACGTTATATAATTTAGATTAGGAGATGAACGGTATGTCGGATAACAAGGTGAAAGAATTACAGGAAACGCTCGGCTTTTGCACTAAAAACGGGGGCAAGACCCTCAAAATCGAGGAAATTCATGCCGCGGATACCTACTGCGAGGGGTATAAAGCGTTTTTGGACGATGCCAAGACCGAGCGGGAGGCGGTGAAAGCCGCCGTTGTTTTAGCAGAAAAAAACGGATTTATCCCGTTTGTGCCGGGCAAAAAGGTCGCGCCGGGGGATAAAATCTATCTGAACAACCGGGATAAAGCGCTCATCTTGGCGGTGATCGGTGAAAAACCGCTGGCGGAGGGAGCTTCCATTGCGGTGGCACATATCGACTCCCCCCGGCTGGATCTAAAACCCAACCCGCTGTACGAGGACAGCGAGCTTGCGTATTTTGACACCCATTATTACGGCGGGATCAAAAAATACCAGTGGACTGCGACCCCCATGGCATTACACGGGGTGGTGGTGAAAAAGGACGGCACCAAGGTGGAGGTGAAGATCGGCGAGGATAACACCGACCCGGTTTTCTGTATCACCGACCTGCTTCCCCACCTCGGACAGGAGCAGATGAAACGCACCGCGAGTGACGTGGTGAAAGGCGAGGACCTCAACCTGCTCATCGGCTCCCGCCCCCTGCCGGACACCGACGGGGATAATCTCACCAAACTGCATATTTTACAGTTATTGAACGAAAAATACGGCATCACCGAAGCGGATTTCCTGTCGGCGGAACTGCAGATCGTTCCGGCGTTTGGCGCCCGCGATCTCGGTCTTGACCGCAGTATGATCGGTGCGTACGGACACGACGACCGGGTGTGCGCCTATCCGGCGCTCACCGCCCTTCTTGAAAACCCGCATCCGACCTATACCGCTATCACCGTGCTGGCCGATAAAGAAGAGATCGGTTCGGACGGTAACACCGGGATGCAGTCGGCGTTCCTCCCCTACTTCTTTGAAGATTTAGCGGCGGTGTCCGGCACCACCGGACGGCAGATACTCTCCCGCTCGCTTTGTCTGTCGGCAGACGTGAACGCCGCTTTTGATCCGATCTACCCCGAAGTGATGGTGAAAGCCAACAGCTGTCAGTTCAACCGTGGGGTGTGTATCACCAAATACACCGGCGCCCGCGGTAAATCCGGCACCAGCGACGCTTCCGCCGAATATATGGCGCTCATCCGTCGGCTGCTGGACCAAAACGAGGTGCTGTGGCAGATCGGCGAGCTTGGTCGGGTGGATGCCGGCGGCGGCGGAACGGTCGCCAAATATATCGCCAACCTCAACGTGGATACGGTGGACCTCGGGGTGCCGGTGCTGTCGATGCACGCGCCGTTTGAGGTGGTATCCAAAATCGACGTGTATATGGCGCACCGCGCGTTTTCCGCGCTATTCTCTCGCTGAAAGGAAGACCTGCTATGCGTATCGGACACGGTTACGACGTACATCGGCTGGTGGAGGACCGCCGCTTAATTTTAGGCGGCGTCACCATTCCGTTTGAAAAGGGATTGCTCGGTCATTCGGATGCCGACGTGCTCACTCACGCGGTAGCGGATGCCCTGCTCGGGGCGGCGGCGCTCGGGGACATCGGAAAGCTGTTCCCGGATAACGACCAGAAATTTAAGGATGCCGACAGCATTCAGTTGTTGCGGCAGGTGGTCGCCCGCTTGAAAGAGGCCGGCTTCTCGGTCACAAACGTGGATGCCACCGTTTTGGCTCAGCGCCCGAAACTTGCCCCCTTCATCCCCGAAATGCGGGCAATGTTAGCGAATGCTTTATCGGTGCCGGTCGACCGGGTCAGTGTGAAAGCCACCACCGAGGAAGGGCTCGGCTTTACCGGGAGCGGCGAGGGAATCGCCGCCCACGCCGTTTGTTTGATTGAAAACGACTGATCTCGTCGGATTTTTCCTTAACAACCCATAACCCGACGACAGTATTTTCCGGCATTTTTTCAAAGAAATCCTTATTCTTATGAATAAGGATTTCTTTTTTTATGCCTATTTTTCGGTAAAGGAAGTGTAAATTCAATGGAAGTCAACATACAAACCGAACCCGGTCGGGTGATCGCCCGGCTACGTGGGGAGATCGACCACCATGCGGCGATCCGGCTCCGGGAAAAACTGGATCGGGTGATCGAAGGGGGCGAATACTCCCTCCTGATCCTGGATTTTTCCGAAATCTCCTTTATGGACAGCTCGGGGATCGGGCTGGTGCTCGGACGGTACAAGCTGATGAAACGGCTGGGCGGCCACCTGCTGGTGCGCGGCGCTTGCTCACGCATTTTGTGGATGATGCAGATGGCCGGTCTTGAAAAACTGCAAATTTTTGAAACCGAAAGGACGAAAAAACATGAAACCGATGAATGAATCCCGCATCACCTTTTTAAGCCGGTCGATGAACGAAGGGTTTGCCCGGGCGGTCACCGCCGCCTTTATCAGTCAGCTTGACCCTGCGGTGGACGAGCTGGCGGATATCCGTACCGCCGTTTCTGAAGCGGTCACCAACTGTATCGTTCACGCCTACCCCGACCGGTTAGGGCCGGTGTTTCTCACCCTGCGGTTGTATGAAAACGGCAAAATTCAGATTCGGGTGCGGGATCGCGGTTGCGGTATCCCGGACGTCTCCAAAGCTATGGAGCCGCTGTTCACCACCGGCGGCGAGGACCGCTCGGGACTCGGTTTTTCGGTGATGCAGAGCTTCACCGATCGGGTGCGGGTGCTGTCCCGCCCCGGCAAAGGCACCACCGTCACCCTGGAAAAATACATAAACCGCCGGCGCGGGGAGGGAACGGATTGACCCGGGAGGAACAGATCTGCGGAAATATTGGGCTGGTGCATAGCTGTGCCAAACGGTTTCGGGATCGTGGGTTGGAATACGACGACCTATTTCAGGCCGGTTGTGTCGGACTTGCCAAAGCGGTAGACGGCTTTGAAAGTGAGCGGGGACTTCAGTTTTCCACCTATGCCGTGCCGGTCATTTTAGGGGAGATCCGCCGGCTTTTCCGGGAGGGCGGCACCGTGAAGGTCAGTCGCTCGCTCAAGGAACTGGGAATGAAGGTGCAAAAGACCCGCACCGCTCTCGCCCTCGAACTGGATCGGGAACCGACCGTATCGGAGATTGCCGTCCGGCTTCAGCGTTCCCCGGAGGAGGTAGCGGAAGCGATCGGGGCCTCCCTGCCGCCGATCTCACTCACCCGGGAGCGGGAGGACGATCACGAGGAAACCTTCGACCTGCCGGTCCCCGCCCCCGAAGCGCAGATCACCGACCGCTTAGCGCTCCAACAGGTGCTGGGAGAACTCGACCCCCGCGACCGGGCGCTGATTCTTTTGCGGTATATGGGCAACCACACCCAACAGGTCACCGCCGACCGCCTGGGGATGACCCAGGTGCAGGTGTCCCGTCGGGAACACCGCATCTTAGAACAACTGCGGCAAAAATTAACCGGATAATAAAAACCCCCTCGTCACGAGGGGGTTTTCTCACTTGCGAGTCGGTTTTACGTTTGATGCCGGGGTAATATGACCGTCAATCGCCCCATTGACATCTTCAAAATCTTTAATGCTTTCTCTTATTAAAACCAACACTTGGCTGTTTACGCTTCTTCCTTCGTAATCAGCGATGTACGCAATTTTGTTCAACATTTCTTCTTCAATTCTGATCGAAACACTCTTGACAGCCATAAATTCACCTCTAATAAATATATTGTATATTTATTTTAGATGTATTATGTGTTATAATGTGAAAAACAGATATACTGTATATCCACTATATTTTGGGGGACGATTATGAGCAGAAACGCCTGTTGCTTTTTCGGTCATAGAACGATAAACGAAACAGAACAACTAAAATCAAAACTGGTTGAAACAATTGAAAAGCTGATTATTGATGAAAAGGTGGATACGTTCCTTTTCGGGAGCAAGAGCCGGTTTAACGACCTGTGTCTGGAAGTGGTAACCGAAATAAAAGAAAAACACCCGCACATAAAGCGGGTCTATGTGCGGGCGGAATATCCGTATATAAGTGAGCATTATAAAAATTATTTGCTCCAAAAGTATGAGGAAACCTATTACCCTGAAACCATAATAAATTCAGGCAAAGCATCTTATGTAGAGCGCAATTATGAAATAATAGACAACAGCCACTTTTGCATCGTCTACTACGATGAGCAAAATCTCCCCACTACCCGCAAAAGCGGCACCAAAATCGCCCTGGATTACGCTATAAAACAAGGCAAAAAGGTTATTCGAATATTATAAAAAAAGAAGCACGAAATTTCGTGCTTCTTTTTTCATCTTATTCTTCCTTCGGTTTGGCGAGTTTATTGAAGAGGGTCATCAGCGCTTCTTCACTCTCGTTATTCACCAGGGCGATCGAGTCGTCCCGGATCTCCTGGCTCACCGTCGCGGCAATAAGCGTTTCGCCGTCCGCCAGCACGCTGATCGTTTTCCCGATATTCGACCGGGTGGCTTCGGCAAACAGCTCCTCCCCCTCATCGGTCAGTTCCAACTGAATAAAGTAGCCGTTCTGTTGGTTGTGCATCGCATACACCCGAATAAAATGCTCGTTAGAAAGCCACACCTTTCCCGCTTCGTCCTTCAGTTCAATGGCGGTCAAAACCGAGATGGTCCCCTGCTTTAACAGGGTGGTGTCCTTTTGCTCCACCACCTCTTTTTCGCCGCACCCGGCAAATAAAAACACCATAACCAGACACAAAATCACACTCACTATCCGTTTCATACCGTCACCTCTTACCGTAATTTAAAGAATAAACAACTGCACCCAATAATGCACCCCGTTGTGCTCGGCGTGGCCGACCGCAATGCCGGTGAACTCCGGCCGCAGGATGTTCTCTTTATGCCCCGGCGAATCGATCCAGCCGGTCATCACTTCCTCTGCCGACCGATGACCGCAGGCGATATTCTCCCCGGCGCCCCGGTAGGATATCCCCGCTTCATCCAGCACCGTAAAGCATTCGCTGCCATTGGGGCGGGTGTGCTCAAACAACTGGATAATTTCCTGCGCCCGCAGATCGGCGCACCCTTGCGCGTCCTCCCGGTAGATAAGCGCCGGTTTCCCGTTTTGCGCCCGGTATTGGTTCACCAGATCAAACACCTGTTTTTGAACCCCTTCCGGGTTGCCGGCCGCCGGCGGGACGGTGGGTTTTACCGTGGGTTTGGCGGTTACTTTTACGGTCGTAACCGGTTTAGCGGTGGTTTTGTTTTCCGTCTTTTTGATCACCGGATGAGAGGTGGTGTTCCGGGTAGTGTTGACGGTGGTAACCACCGTTGTCGCGGCGGTCTCCTCTCCCGTCGTCGCGGTGACGGCCTCCGCCGTCGTTTGGGTCGAAATCCCCTCTGCCGAGGACGGGGTGGGCGCCAATTCCCGACAGCCGCACACCGACAAAAGGCACAAAAGGACCGCTATCAATACAATCAATAATCTTTTCATAGTAAAAACTCCTTTCTCAGGATAGTTCTATTCTACCATAAAAAGCCGTCCGGGGCAACTCACAATATTAATGAAAAATCCCGCTTGCATTTTCTGTTTATAAGAGTATAATAAACAAGGATTTTATAAGAAAGGTCGTCCTACTTATGCAAACTTTGTTATCGGTTTCGGTCGCGATGCTGACCGGACTGTTGATGACCCGGGTGTTTAAACCGTTAAAACTGCCGGCGGTGACCGCCTATCTGGTTGCCGGTATTTTGATCGGTCCTTACTGTCTCGGGGCGCTTCATATTCCCGGCTTTGGCTTCACTTCGGCAGAAGCGGTCGCCCGCATGGACCTCGTATCCGAGATCGCGCTCGGCTTTATCGCCTTTTCGATCGGCAACGAATTTCGTATGAAAGATTTAAAAGCCACCGGCAAGCAGGCGGCGATCATCGGTACCGCCCAGGCGCTGGTCACCGCCCTTTTCGTGGTGTTCGCCCTGTTTGGTGCGCATCTGTTGATGCCGGACATTCTGTCCTGGCAGCAGGCGCTGGTGCTGGGCGCGATCGCGACCGCCACCGCTCCGGCCGCCACCTTAATGGTGGTGCGGCAGTATAAAGCGAAAGGTCCGCTCACAAAACTCCTGCTCCCGATCGTCGCTCTCGACGATGCGGTAGGTCTTATCGTGTTTGCGGTGCTGTTCGGCATTGCAAAAGCCACCACCTCCGCCGGTGCGGATATCCTGTCCATTCTGCTCAATCCTTTGATCGAGATCGCCGCTTCGTTGTTGCTCGGAGCGATCATGGGGTGGCTGCTCACCCTTCTCGAACGCTTTTTCAACTCCAACACCAACCGTCTGAATATGACGATCGCGTTCGTGTTCCTCACCGCCTCCCTCTCGATGCTGGAATTTTCAATCGGCCCGGTGACGGTGAGCTTTTCCTCTCTGCTCGTTTGTATGATGCTCGGCACCGTGTTCTGCAACATCTGTCCGCTATCCGAAAACCTAATGGGCGCGGCGGACAAGTGGACCTCCCCTCTGTTTGCGCTGTTCTTTGTGGTGAGCGGCGCGAGTTTGGAGCTCGGGGTGTTCACCGATTGGGCGATCGTGGTGGTCGGCGTGCTGTACATTCTGTTCCGCTCGATCGGAAAATACGTCGGCACCTATTACAGCAGTAAGGCGGTCGGCTGTTCCCGTCCGATCCGTCGGTATCTCGGCATCACCCTTTTTCCGCAGGCGGGCGTGGCGCTCGGTATGAGTGCGATCGCCATGCAACTCGGCGAGCCGGGACATCTCATCCGCAACATCACCCTGTTTTCCATTTTGATCTACGAGCTGTTCGGTCCTCTGCTCACCAAGTGGGCGCTCACCCGCGCCGGGGAAATCACCCCGATGCCGGAGGAGGTCAAAAACCGCCGCTCCCTCGCCCTTCACGCCGCCAAAAACAAACAAAACGAACCATAAGAAAAACACCCGAACGATTTCGTTCGGGTGTTTTTTTTATAACGTAGAATTTCCGACCGCAAACACCGCACCGGACAACGGCGGGAGGGTCAGCATTCCGTTTTTGATGCTCCCTTCTCCCAATACCGGTTCCCCGCTCATAAAGGGGGCCGGCACCGCCACCCCGGTAAATTCCCGGCTGCGGTTGACAGCACACAAAAGACTTTCTTTACCGTGCGAACGGATAAAGCAAACGATATCATCGTTCCCGCGTACCGCTTTAAAATCCCCTTCTTTTAAAGGGGTCAGTTTTTTCCGAAGGCGACCGAGCGCCTGATACCAACGAAGTAAGAGGGTATCCTCCTGCCCCCACGGGAAACAAGCGCGGTTAAACGGATCACGGTACCCTTCCATACCCGCCTCGTCGCCGTAATAGATGCACGGTACCCCCGGCAAGCAGAACTGCAGTAAACTTGCCAGCCGCAACCGACGGAGTCCGAGCGTTCTCTCCGCCTCGGTCAGCTTCTGGGTCGCCTGCCAACTCCGGCGACGGCCGGCCGCCGGCGGACCGCCGAGTACGGTAAGCGCCCGCTCGGTGTCGTGGGTGCCGATATGGTTCATCAGCAGCCGCACCACCTGCGGCGGATAATTTTCCACGATCCCTTCCACCGTGTTATAAAATGCGGTGGAATCCCCGCCACACAGGTACTGCAAAATGGCGTTGCAGAAGGGGTAGTTCATCACGCTATCCAATTGACGGCCGAGCAGATACCGCCGGAGGTGTCCGTAGCTTTCCTTATGACTGGCATCCTCCCACACCTCGCCGAGCAACAGCCCGTCGGGGTTTTCGGCCTTCACCGCCTGGCGCAGTTTTTCAAGAAACGCATCCGGCAGTTCGTCGGCAACGTCCAGCCGCCAACCCGAAGCGCCCGCCGACATCCAGCGGCGCACCACCCCTTTTTTGCCGGTGATAAACTCCGAAAATCCGCCGGACAGCTCTTCGGTTTCCGGCAGGGTCACAAAGCCCCACCAACTGGCGTAATCCTCCGGCCAACAGCGGAAATGGTACCAATCATAGTAAGGGGAACCGAGTTCCCGATAGGCACCGCCCTCCCCGTACCGCCCGTAGCGGTTAAAGTACCGACTATCCGCCCCGGTGTGGCTGAACACCCCGTCGAGCAGCACCCGGATGCCCCGCTTTTTGGCGGCTTTCATCAACGAGCGAAAATCCTTTTCGTTCCCAAGCAGGGGATCGATCTTTTCGTAATCGGCGGTATCATACCGATGATTGGAATGGGCTTCAAAAATGGGGTTGAGATACAGACAGGTGACCCCTAAGGAAGCGAGATAATCCAGTTTTTGTTCGATGCCCTTCAAATCACCGCCGAAATAATCGTTATTGCGGATTTCCCCGGTCTCGTCCGGTTGCCAGTTGGGCTGTCCTCCCCAATCCTGCCGCAAGATCCGGTCGGACGGCACCTTTTCTTTTTCTTTGCCGGAACAATGAAACCGGTCGGGAAAAATCTGATAAAACACCCCGCCGACCAGCCAGTCGGGGGTTTTGAAATTCTTTTCATAACAGGTAAGCTGCCACCGGGGACCGGGCGCGCCCCACAAAGCGGCGGTGCCGTCGGGACAGGCGGTCAGGTACGCTTGCCCCATACCCCAGGCGATTTTAAAGCCGTACCGATACACCCCGGCGGTGTCGGGGGTGAAATGACATTCCCACCATTCGTGACTATGATCCGGCTGTCCCGCCCAGAACATATCCTCCTGCCGATCGGGTTTCCCGGCACAGGATATGAGAATTTCCGCGCGACAGCATCGCCATTCCCGCGGCAGGCAAAGCCGAAAATGCACAGCCGTACCCTCTTCCACCGCGCCAAACGGCGACCGGTAGGCAGTATCCCGGGAAGAAAAATACGGTGTCATCCTTTTCAGCTCCTTTTTCACCTTTCTATAAGACAGTATACCATTTTCTCCAAAGGTTACACAAGTATTTTTCACAATTTGTCCCCGGAAATCCACATAAAAAACGGCACGATCAAATGATCGTGCCGTTTTTTGGTCGCTTTTTCGATTAGCCGAGTTTCTCGGTGAGGATACCCAGCTGCTTTTTGAGTTCTTCCGGCAGCTTCTCGCCGAATTTGCCGTAAAACTCGTTGATGCCGGCAAGCTCGCTCTTCCACAGATCGCGATCCACCTCGAGAATGCTCTTGAGGGTCTCGAAATCAAAGTCGGCAAGCTCGTCGATGTTGATATCCTCCGCGTTCGGCACGTAACCGATCGCGGTCTCCTTCGCATCCACCTTGCCCTCGCAACGCTTGAGGATCCACTCCAGCACACGCAGGTTGTCACCGAAGCCCGGCCATACGAAGTGGCCCTCGTCATCGGTGCGGAACCAGTTGACGTTGAAGATCTTCGGCGCTTTGTCGCCGAGCTTCTTGCCCATTTCCAGCCAGTGCGCCCAGTAGTCGGCCATGTGGTAGCCGCAGAACGGCAGCATCGCCATCGGGTCACGGCGGACAACACCCACAGCGCCGGTAGCGGCGGCGGTGGTTTCGGAAGCCATAATGGAGCCGACAAACACGCCGTGGTTCCAATCTCTCGACTGGTACACCAGCGGAGCGGTCTTGGCGCGACGGCCACCGAACACGATCGCCGAGATCGGCACGCCGGCGGCGGAATCAAATTCGGAGGACACGCAGGGGCAGTTCTTCGCCGGAGCGGTGAAGCGGGAGTTCGGATGAGCGCCCTTGGAACCGTCGGTGCAATCCCACTTCTCGCCCTTCCAGTTTTCCGCATTCTTCGGCGGGTTCTTATCCATGCTCTCCCACCACACGGTGTTGTCATCCAGATTATGCGCCACGTTGGTGAAGATGGTGTTCTTCTGGGTGGAGATGAGCGCATTGGGGTTGGACTTCATATTGGTGCCCGGCGCCACACCGAAGAAACCGTTCTCCGGGTTGACCGCCCACAGGCGACCGTCCGGACCGATACGCATCCAGGCGATATCGTCGCCCACACACCAGACCTTAAAGCCCTTCTTCTGGTACAGTTCCGGCGGAATGAGCATCGCAAGATTGGTCTTACCGCAGGCAGACGGGAACGCCGCCGCGATGTATTTAATCTCGCCGTCCGGGTACTCGACACCCAGGATCAGCATATGCTCAGCCAGCCACCCTTCCTGACGACCCAGGTTGGAAGCGATACGCAACGCAAAGCATTTTTTGCCCAGCAGCACGTTTCCGCCGTAACCGGAGTTGACCGAAATAATGGTGTTATCCTGCGGGAAGTGGCAGATATACCGCTTCTCCTCGTCAATGTCACATTTGCAGTGCAGACCGCGGATCCAGTCCTCGCTGTCCCCCAGCGCATCGTACACCTTGGCGCTCATACGGGTCATGATCGCCATGCTGATAACCACGTAGATCGAGTCGGTGATCTCCACGCCGTATTTCGCAAACGGAGAACCGATCGGACCCATGGAATAGGGGATGATATACATGGTACGGCCCTTGTAAGCGCCCTTGGAAATTTCATCCAGCAGAGCGTACGCCTCTTTGGGCGCCATCCAGTTGTTGGTCGGGCCGGCATCCTCTTCCTTTTCGGAGCAGATGAAGGTACGTCCCTCCACACGTGCCACGTCGTTGAGCGCGGAACGGTGCAGATAGCAACCCGGCAGTTTTTCTTCGTTCAGCTTAATGAGTTCGCCGGTCCGGCAACCCTCGGCGCGGAGCGCCTCCAGCTGTGCCTCACTGCCGTCGATCCACATAACCTGGTCCGGCTGCAGCCAAGCTTTTTTCTCTTCTACCCATTTCAGAATGGAAGGGTTCTTGGTCATTCTCATTTACTCCTTTTCACCGTTGGAAACAAGCCCAACTTTCTTCAAATATCATTATACCGAAAACGACGAAAAATGCAAGGGAAAACGAAAAAATTGATGATTTCTTCACAATTTATCAATCGGGAGAGAAGCGATCGCATTAAGATCGGGACCGGCGGTGTGACCGGCGAGAAGTTCGTAATACCCCTGAGCCGCCACCATGGCGCCGTTATCCCCACAAAGGGACAATGGCGGCGCATATAACGTCAGTCCCTTTTTCTCACATTCGGCGGTCAGCCGGGTGCGAAGCCCCTTGTTCGCCGACACGCCGCCGGCGAGCACCAGCGTTTTCATGCCGGTGTCCTGTGCCGCCTTGAGAAAATTCTCGGTGAGCATATCCACCACCGCCGCCCGGAAGGAAGCGCACACGTCGGCGCGGTTCAACATCTCCCCTTTTTGTTCGGCGTTATGAAGGAGGTTCAGCACCGCCGTTTTCAGTCCCGAAAAACTGAAATCGTACCGACTGCCCTCCACGTGCGGGCGGGGGAAGGAAAAAGCGGCAGGGTCTCCCTTTTCCGCCTCGTTATCCAGCGCCACCCCACCCGGGTACGGCATCCCCATAGCACGGGCGGCTTTATCAAAGCATTCGCCGGCGGCATCGTCCCGGGTACGGCCGATCACCGAAAACCGGGTATAATCCTCGGCGAGCACGATATGACTGTGTCCTCCCGACACCACCAGACACAAAAACGGCGGTTTTAACTCCGGGTGCGCGAGAAAATTCGCGGCAATATGGGAGCGCAGGTGGTGGGTGGGGATCAGCGGTTTATTAGCCGCTATGGCAAGCCCCTTAGCAAAATTCACCCCCACCAGCAGTGCGCCGATCAGTCCCGGTGCGTGGGTAACGGCGATGCCGTCCATATCCTCAACGGCAAGTCCCGCTTCTCTTAACGCTTTAGCTACCACCCCGCTGATCGCTTCGGCGTGCCGCCGGGAAGCGATCTCCGGCACCACCCCGCCGTACAGACGGTGTTCCTCGATCTGGGAAGCAACGACATTCGACAGCACCTGCCGTCCGTCCTTCACCACCGCGGCGGCGGTCTCGTCGCAGGAGGTTTCAATTCCTAATATGTACATTTTCAGTCCTCCTTACAGCGCTAACGAATAGATCGCCGCGTCCTCGGTGGGGGTACGGTAAAAACCGGGGCGAATGCCGTCCCGCTTGTACCCGTGTTTTTCATACAGAGCGATCGCCGGGGCGTTAGATACCCGCACCTCCAAAGAAAGGCGGGAAAGTCCTCGTGCCGTCCCTTCTTTTGCCAACGCGGACAACAGCCGGTCGGCCACCCCTTGCCGGCGAAATTCAGGGGACACCGCCACGTTGGTAAAATACCCTTCTCCGGCGGCGATCAACATCCCGACGTAGCCCGCCACCCGGTTATCCCCGGTCACCGCCACCAAAAAGGTAGCGGCGGGGTTACTGAGCTCGTCTATCAGCGCCTTTTCCGACCACGGATTCGCAAAGCACCCTTTTTCGATCTCATACAGCGCCGGAATATGTTCTTTTGTCATCGGTACAATAGTCACGTCCACTCGGTCACCTCTACAAAAAGAAGGCAGAGAATTTTCTCTGCCTTCCGCGTTCGTTCAACGATTACATATGCTCTTCGATGAAGGCAACCAGGTCGCCGACCGTGTGGATATTTTCGATCTCCTCGTCCGGGATCTCCACGTCAAATTCATCTTCCAGCGACATCAGCATATCTACCACGTCCAAAGAATCCGCATTCAGATCCTCGACGAAATCGGTATCCGCCGTAACGGTTTCTGCATCCACTTCGAACTGCGCGGCCAAGATCGCCGCAATCTTCTCTAATACCATACTTCATTCATCCTTCCGATTTTTTCATAGCGCCGGTCGACCGTGCACTACGTTACTTCAAAATATTATGCGGTATTTTCGATTTTGTCAATCACCTTTTGCAATTTTTTCAATTTTATTCCCAAAAAAAGACCGAAAAAACCCTCTTTTTTCCAGCAATAGCAGGGTTTTTCAGTCTTTTGAACTTTTTATGAAATTCTGCGGCTCTCCCTCCCGAAAGCCGACCCCCTGCACCTCCTCCGCCGTCAAAAACAGCACGAAAGCGGAAGGGTCGATCTCCCGGATGAGCTCCCACAAGCGGTACCCTTCGCTTCGGGTAACCGCACAAAGAAGCACCCGTCCCTCCTCCCCGGTGTACCCGCCGGCGGAGGAAAGCTGGGTCACCCCACGGTGAAGACGGGTCAGTATCCGCTCGGTAATGATTGGCCATTTGCGGCTGATGATCAGCGCCACCTTCGCCGTTTGGGCGCCGTACACCAGCCGATCCATGACCTGCGCCGACAAAAACACCGTCACGGCGGCATACAGGGCGCTGTTTATCTCCCGGAACACCACCGCTGACAGCAAAATGACCGCCGCATCCAAAAACAGCATCACCCGCCCGATCGAAAGCTCAGGGGTATGACGGCGCCACAGGGTCGCCACGATCTCTGCCCCGCCGGTGGAACCGCCCCGACGATAAATCAGTCCCAGCCCTACGCCGGTCAGCACCCCGCCAAACGCCGCCGCCAGCAGGCGATCTTCAAAAAATCCCGATAAAAACAAGGGGGTAACGTCTATTGCCACCGAGGACAGCACCAGTCCCGCCGCCGTGCGCCAAAAAAAGTCCCGCCCCACACGTCGGTAAGCAAGGATAAGAAGCGGCAAATTGAGTAAAACGCTGACAAGACCGGTCGGAAGCCCGCTCAAAAACCCAATCAGAACCGCCAGTCCGGTTACCCCGCCCGGCACGATGTGGTTCGGTTCGGTGAATACCGACACCGCTACCCCAAAACACAGACTCCCCAAAAGATAACACGCGCCGTCCCCTAAAAGACGGCGCGTGCGAAGTGAATTTTTGATTTTTGTTGCCTTTTCCACACCCTCGCCGCCTTCCGCTGTCGGTCGGCAGTAGTATGTGTAAAAAGCGCCCGATTATTCCGCCTGCATACACGCAGAAAAGAGGGCTTGCACCCGGTCACTGTCCCCTTTGAGGTACAGGTAACCGAACAGGGTCTCCAGCCCGGTCGCCCGGTGGTAATCCGACCCGGTCCGGGAGGTGTGGGCGTTACGCCCCCGACGGTACACCGCCGATTCCTCTTCGGTGAGCAGCGGTTCGATTTTTTGCATCGCTTTCGCCTGCGCTTCGGCACGCACCAGCGACACCGCCAACCGGTGGAGTTCTCCGGACGAACGGTTGGCTTCACATAAAAGCCGCTCCCGCACCATAAGCTCATACACCCCGTCCCCTACCAGCGCCAGCGCCAAGGGACTTAAGGTGTGCAGATCCACCGGGTTTTTTAACAACCGATCCATAGTATCCCCTTTAATACACGAAATCAAATTCAAAGTCGTAGATTGACCGTATCCCCTTCCTGCACCCCGGCGTTTTCCAACGCGGCAATTACCCCCGCATCGATCAACACCCGTTCAAAATAGTGCAGCGACTCGTAATCGTCAAAATTGATGCTCCGCATCACCTGTAACAGCCACGGGGCTTCCACAAAGAACACCCCGTCCTCCTGCCGGATCTGTACCGTGCGGTCACGGAACTGCTCGGTGTCGGGCAAAATAACCGGTTCCGGCTCAAACCGTTCGACCGGCGGCAGGGTGGAAAGCAGGCCGGCGCAATGCTTCATCAGCGGTTCGGTGCCGTGAGCGATCGCCGCCATCATCGGGAAGTAATCATACCCCCGCTCCTTCATCGCCTTTTCAAAGGTTTCCAGCTGCTGAGGGGTGGCAAGATCGCATTTGTTCCCCGCCACCACCATAGGCCGGGCGGCCAGCTCCTTATCAAATTCTTTCAGTTCCCGGTTAATGGCATCAAAATCCGAAAGCGGGTCCCGTCCTTCACTGCCGGACACGTCCACCACGTGAATGAGCAGGCGGCAACGCTCCACGTGCCGCAGAAAATCGTGACCGAGTCCCACCCCGTCGGCGGCGCCCTCGATCAGTCCCGGAATATCCGCCATAACAAAGGAATTGCGCTCCCCGAGGCGCACCACCCCCAAAACCGGGGTAATGGTAGTGAAATGATAGTTGGCGATCGCCGGTTTTGCTTCGCTCACCACCGAGATCAGTGAGGATTTTCCCACGTTCGGAAATCCCACCAATCCGACGTCGGCGAGTAGCTTCAGTTCCAGCCGTAAGCGATAACTTTCTCCCGGCACACCGGGTTTGGAAAACCGCGGCACCTGCCGGGTGGGGGTGGCAAAATGCGCATTCCCCCAACCGCCCCTGCCGCCTTTGGCGGCGATAAAGGGGGTGCCTTCGGTCATATCCGCCATTAAACGACCGGTTTCATCATCATAGATCAGCGTTCCCTCCGGCACCGGAATGATGAGGTCCTCCCCCATACGACCGGAACACCGTTTTTTTCCGCCGGGCGCACCGCTTGATGCCGCATATTTCCGCTGGTACCGGAAATCGGACAGGGTACTCATCCCGGTATCCACCTGGAACACGATATTTCCTCCGCGACCGCCGTCTCCGCCGTCCGGACCGCCGGCCGCCACGTATTTTTCACGATGAAAGGACACAGCCCCATTCCCGCCGTCGCCGGCGCGAACCTGTATGACTGCTTTATCTACAAACATACCGCTTTCTCCTTTCTCCAAAAACCTTTTTTGTTATTATACACCATTTTCGGCGCTTTGCAAATAAAAAACCTTTGACAGCCAATCGGTCGTCAAAGGTTTTTGTTGCTTGTTCGCGAAGCTTACTGCTCCACAGCGTAGACGCTAACCTGCTTGCGATCCTTGCCGCGGCGCTCAAAACGCACCACGCCGTCCACGGTCGCATACAGCGTGTCGTCCGAACCGATACCGACATTGTTGCCGGGATGGATATGGGTGCCACGCTGACGAACCAGGATGTTGCCGGCCAGCACAAACTGCCCGTCGGCGCGCTTGACGCCCAGGCGTTTGGACTCGGAATCACGGCCGTTCTTGGTAGAACCGACACCTTTTTTATGAGCAAACAGCTGCAGATTTATCTTTAACATCTCTTACACCTCCATATTTTGTACCCGTATTTGAATACGGTCGGGATAATCGTCCCTCAGGTTCTGCATTTGCAGGAAAAACCCTTTGAGCACCGCCTGTACCGCATCGTTTGACGATTTCACAGTAAGCGCCAGATTGCCGTCCTTTTCCCGGATGTCCGCTTTTACGTTGCAGACGTCGGTTAAGGTGTTGGCGGTCATATACGCCGCGGAAGACACTCCCGCACAGACGATATCCTCTCCGGCGGCACCGGCTCCTGCGTGCCCGCGGAGTTCAAACCCCACTGCCGCGCCGGATCGATAATAAAAAACCGCCCGGATCATACTCTTATTCTTCGGCGGGCTTCGCCGCTTTGACCGGTTTTACGATCTCCATGCTATCGATCTGCACCTTGGTGTAGGGCTGACGATGGCCGAGCTTCCGGCTGCTGCCTTTCTTCGGCTTGTAGGTGAAGACGGTGAGCTTCTTGCCCTTGCCGTTCTTCAGCACGTGAGCGGTAACTACCGCGTTTTTCACGTACGGGGTACCAACCTTCAGGGTCTTTCCGTCGTGCAGAGCAATCACCTGCTCGAACGAAACGGAGGCGTCTTCGGCCGCATCCAGCTTTTCGATGAACAGCACATCGCCGTTTTCCACCTTATACTGCTTGCCGCCGGTTTCAATAATTGCGTACATAGGCGTACCTGCCTTTTCTTTAGACTCGCTGCGCCGGGCGGGAAAGCTCCTCTTTTCATGACCCGGAACATGCGGCATCCCACAGTTTATCACAAATAAAATCGCTTGTCAACCTTTTTCTTATTCCCAATAATTCTTGAGGGTCGGGACCCGTTTTAACACCGTAAATAACAACAGTCCCCCGATAACACAGGCGATCACCTGCCCGATCCCTACCGACAGCATATTGATGAGAAAGAGGGCAGGGGTTCGTTCGGGGAACAGCACTACTGTGAGTTCCGCCCCGATGATAATCGCATTCAAAAGCACCGGCGGCAGGGTGGACAGCACCGGCAGTCCCTTTAGACGGTACCGCCGCCACGCCCGTGAAAGTATGGCCGCGAGAGCGGTCGCAAACGTCCCGAGTAAAATATCCACCGCACCGGCGACGTTAGCGCCCATAGCAAGGCCGATAGAATTGGAGATCAGACACCCGACGACAAGCCCCGGCACCGCCGCCGGGGTGAGCACCGGCAGGATGGTCAGCGCTTCGGACAACCGGCATTGCACCGTCCCGAAGGTCATAAACGGTAAGGCGACCGACAGCGCACAGTAAAGCGCCGCAATCAACCCCGCCTGTACTAAAAAAGACAACGATTTCTTTTGATTTTTCATGCTTTTTCTCCCGTAGTTTTATTTTATGTCAGGATGGTTTCGAACTGACAGGAGGGTTCTCCTCCAAAAAGACCTATTTATTATCGGTATATAAATACCGCCGTCCGTCCTGCCCGCATCGGGTAATGACCCCGGCGTGTTGCAGGAGTTTGAGCGCCGCTGTAAGCCGCCGCCCGGTCATACGGGTGCGTTTGCCGTACTGCGCCGAGGTAAAGGGGCGGGGAAGGTCGTCCGGCAACAGCGCCCGCAGGTGCTCCGGCCTTCTGATCTCCACCGTTTCCCCGAGCGCCACCGGAAGCCGCTCCAACCGGTGAGCCCCCCGGCGACCGCCGTTGCCCCAACCGTCCAAGAGGCGGATTTCCTCCATATCCAACAGCATCAGCCGGACGGTGAGCCCGGGGTGAAACAACTGCTCTTTAATAAAAATCAGTTCAGGGGCGGCATCCCAGAACGCCCCCACCTTCGGGGATTTCCGCGGGGCGGACCGCTCCCCCGTTTGAGGGTCGACCCAACACACCGTTTTATGAAAGGGAAGCGGCAGTACCACCGTCACCGGGTAGTCCTCCAGCAACCGGATCAGCTTCGGGCGAAAGCCGGAAAAATTACCGGTCTGGATCTCGGTGACCGTTTTTCCGTCAAAAATATCCGCCACCGGACCGGCGGCAAGCTTCACCTCGTGATGAGTTTCGTCCGGGTCAAAGAAAAATTTAAGTGTTGCGTGCAGTTCCTTTTCGTTCAGCCGTCCGATCGACTCCCGGGTGGTCATCCGTTCCCGGGCGGTCGCTTTCGCCCGCTCAAAATCGCCGTTCATATTCGTCCTCGTAACCGAGCTTCGCTACAAACGCAGTACCACGGGCGTGGCTCCCGGCCACCCAGGCAACCCCGCCGGTCTGCCCGTCCTGCTCAAACCGCTCCTCGGCGGCAGACAGGGTCAGCCGGTCGTCCGGGCGCACCTCCCGCTCAAAACGGATGTAAAGTTCTCTCACCCGCTTTTTCTCCATACCGCTGGGCAGATGATCGCAAAGATAATCGGCATACCGGGTGTTGTTCACGTGACCGTTGGGGTCCAGTTCGCTCCACCTCGGACGGATCGACGCCACCTCTATCAGCGCCGGCGGCTCCTCCCGACCGGGGTCGGGACAACCGTTTGGCTCCGAGCAGGGGGACAGCGCCGACAGGTCCAGTGCGGTGGGGCGCAATAATTTATGGGTGCTCGTATCGGTCAGCGCAAAGGCGCTGACACTGTCCACTAACCTTTCGCCCTGTTCGGTCACAAGGGTATAACACCGAAAAAACTGCACCCCGCGGATCTCCCGCTGCCAGGTTTTCAGCACCACCGTTTCCCCCATTTGCGGCAGGCGGAAAATCTTACTTTTCAGCCGGGTCACCAAAAAGGCGACCCCTTTTTCCTTTAATTCTCCGTAACTCAGTCCGATTTCGGACAGTTCCCGTTCGCCCGCCTCCTGTTGCAACTGCAAAAGAGCAGAGAGGCGCAGACGGTTGTCTGCGCCTACGGCATAGGACGGAATAATGAGTTTTTGGGTAAACACACCGTCCATATTAACGAATAACCTCCAGCCCGCCGAGGAACGGACGCAGAACCTCCGGCACGGTCACCGAGCCGTCGGCGTTCTGATACTGTTCCACCAGCGCCGGCAGTACCCGGCTGGTCGCCAGTCCCGAGGCGTTGAGGGTATGGGCAAAATGCAGTTTGCCGTCCTCACCACGGTACTTGATGTTGCCGCGCCGTGCCTGGTAGTCCCGGGCGTTGGAAGCGGAGCTGACCTCTTTGTAGATGCCCATGGAGGGGATCCACACCTCAATGTCGTAGGTGCGTGCCATAGAGAAGGAGCAGTCGCCGGCGGCGAGCTTGCTCAAGCGGTAATGCAGACCCAGTTTATGCACCAGCCGTTCGGCTTTGGCAACCAGTTCTTCAAACGCCGCATCCGAACCCTCTTCGGTGGTGTACTGCACCATTTCCACCTTATTGAACTGGTGACCGCGGATCATACCGCGCTCCTCGGTGCGGTAGCTGCCCGCCTCCCGGCGATAGCAGGGGGTGTAGGCGATATATTTTTTCGGCAGTTCATCGGGGGTCAAAATCTCGTCCCGATGCAGGTTCACCAGCGCCGTTTCGGCGGTGGGAAGCATAAATTTGTCGTCACTGCTGGTGGGATTTTTGATCCAATACACCTCGTCGGTGAATTTCGGGAACTGACCCGCCACGTAGCCACAGGTGTAGCCCAGCATGTGCGGCGGCAGAATGAGTTCATAGCCGTCGGCGATATGCTCGCTGATGAAGAAATTAAGAAGCGCCCATTCCAGCTGAGAACCCATACCACGGTATATCCAGGAACCGTTACCGGCGATCTTGGCGCCCCGCTCGTAGTCGATAAGACCTAAGGATTCGCACAGCTCCACGTGGTTTTTCGGGGTGAAATCGAATTCCGGCTTTTTGCCGTCCTCATGCACCATGACGTTCTGCTCTTTTCCGCCGGCGCAAACGTCCGGGTCGGGCATATTCGGCAGACTTAAAAGGCGATCCTGCTGTTTTGCTTCAATTTCAGACAAAGCCGCATTTCTCTCCTTGATGTCGGCAGACAACGCTTTCATCTCGGCGAGCAGGGCGTTCACGTCCCCGCCCTCCTTTTTGATCTGCGGCATTTGTTTTGATACCGCATTCTGGCGGGCTTTCATCGCCTCGGTCTCGGCGGTCATCTTGCGGCGCTGTTCGTCCAGCTCCAGAATCTCGTCCACCACCGCATCGAGATCCATTTCACGCTTTTTGATCGCGGCTTTTACCTCATCCGGGTTGCTCCGGATCATTTTCAAATCTAACATGGTGCAAAAACTTCCTTTCTTTATTCAGCCGGGGCCAGCTTGTTGGCCAGCTCCCGCAGATCGTCCTGTCCGTAAAATTCGAGCGAGAGGGTGCCGCCCATATTGCCGACAACCACCCGGACCCGGCGCCCTAACTGTTCACTGAGCGCCAATTCCACCTCGTCGTAAAAACTATCCCGCCGGGGAGGAGCGGTGGTGATCGGCTTGGTCCCGCTGGTGCGGACCGCTTTGGCCTGCCGTTCCAGTTCCCGGACCGAAGCGCCGGTCTTTACCGCCTGTTCGGCGACCTCCACCTGCAGTTCCGGCGCGAAGGACAGCACCGCGCGGGCGTGTCCGGCAGAAAGGGTGCCGGCGGCGACCATTTCGGCCACCGGTTGCGGCAACCGGAGAAGCCGCAGGGTGTTCGCCACCGCTTCCCGGGATTTGTTCACGATTTTGGCGGTTTCTTCCTGGGTGAGCTCGTAGCTCTGCATCAGGGTCTGATACCCGAGCGCCTCTTCCATGGGATTTAGGTCTTCCCGCTGGAGATTTTCGATGAGGGCGAGTTCGGCGGCTTCCCGGTCGGCCATTTCCCGCACCACCACCGGCACTTCGGTGAGCCCCGCCATGCGGGAGGCGCGCCACCGCCGTTCACCGGCGACGATCTGGTAGGTGCCGCCGGTCATCGGGCGGACTAAAATGGGTTGCAACACCCCGTGTTGAGCAATGGATGCGGACAATTCCGCCAACGCCGCATCGTCAAACTGCCGGCGCGGCTGTTCCCGGTTGGGTTGAAGTTCGTTGATCGGTAAGGAGACCGTTTTGGCGGAATCCTCCAATGCGTTTTCCGCAAACAGCAGTTCCAGCCCTTTGCCGAGCCCGCCTTTTTTCTGTGCCATACTGAGTCATCTCCTTTAAGAGTTGAGTTGAATCACCTCGGCGGCAAGCGCTTCGTAAGCGAGCGCCCCTTTGCCGCCCCGGTCGTAGTACCCGATCGGTTTGCCGAAGCTCGGCGCCTCGGACAGCCGGACGGTACGCGGAATAACCGAAGAAAATACCTTCCGCGGGAAAAAGCGTTTTACTTCCTGCAACACCTGTTGGGTGAGGTTCAGCCGCCCGTCAAACATGGTGAGCAGCACCCCTTCAATGTCGAGGTTGGGGTTATACAGCCGTTTGATCTGCCGGACGGTCGCCATTAACTGGGACAACCCTTCCAGCGCGTAGTATTCACATTGGATCGGCACCAAAAAGGTGTCGGCGGCGCACAGACCGTTTAAGGTCAGAAGCCCCAGCGACGGCGGACAGTCGATAAGAATGAAATCGTACCGATCCCTGAGCACCGCCAAGGTGGCTTTCAGCCGGCTTTCCCGCCGGGTCATCTCCACCATTTCGATCTCCGCACCCGCCAACTGAATGCTGGAGGGCAATAGATCGAGGTTTTTATATTCGGTATGGATGAGCGCCGCGTCCGGCTCGGCATCGCCGACCACCAGTTCATAGGTGGAGGCAGAAAGCGCCCGCTTGTCCACCCCGACACCACTGGTCGCATTCCCCTGCGGGTCGATGTCCACAAGCAACGTCCGTTTGCCGGCCGCGCCGAGGGAGGCCGCTAAGTTCACCGAGGTGGTGGTTTTCCCCACCCCGCCTTTTTGATTCACAACCGCTATGACCTTTGCCATCCGTTTCACCCCTATACTAATACATAATACACTATATCACAATTTTTCGACAGTGAAAAGAGGTTTTTCAAATTTTCCGCACGGAAAAAGCAGATAAGAAAACCCTCGCAGTACCGCGAGGGTAAATAGTATTTATCTGTTCGTTTCTTCGGCAAGGTTGATCGTCGGCTTTCCTTGCCGTATGGCATACTGCATCGCCTCATACGCCCCGCCGTTTTGTCGGTCAACATAGCAAATAATCAGATCCGCCCGATCAACCATTTCCCGGTTGCGTATCCCAATAGCCGCTTTAGGATGCACCCGGGATGCACCCTCGGAAATTTCGATCTCACTGTAATAGTTCTCGTAGTATTCACGATTATTTCTATATGCCGCCGTGATATACGGTAGCACCAATATAAGCGCGCTGTTGTCGTCGCGATATTGGCTTCTCACCCGCCGCACCGCCGAACAACAGAACTGGTCAAAAACACCGTTACGCCCCACTAAAAACTCTACATACCTCCCCCCGGAAAGCAGACGACGTATGTGTTGTTCCAATCGCCCCTCAATACCAGCGGAATTGTCAATATATCTGTGTCCGAAAAAAGCAACCGTGTATATCTCCATATCTCCCCCGATAAATACTATAAACACTAAACAGTTGATGTTTGATATTTATAGTATATAACAACCGAGAAATAATATCAATAGTCTATAGAACGAAATCTTTAATATTTATAGACTATATTTTGTAAGGGGATGAATCGATAATGAGCGATATTGCAAAATCGGTTGGACAGAGAATAAGAAATTACCGAATCAAACTCGGTTTAAGTCAGGAAAAGCTGGCAGAACTATCCGGCTGTCACCCGACTTATATCGGTCAATTGGAGCGCGGCGAAAAGAACGCCACCCTTGAGAGTGTCGAAAGAATTACGAACGCTTTGGGCGTTTCTCTGGCGGACCTTTTTGAAAAACTGGGTGATCGGCAGGATCACAAGCAGAGCGTTCCGCTTCTCTGTTACGAATTTCTTTCCGCCAAATCCGAAGAAGAGCAGGAACAGCTTTACAAAATCCTTCTCGAAATGGACAAATACAAAGAAAATTAAATTAAAATGCAAAGAAACAGCCACACCGTTGTGTGGCTGTTTCTTGTTGGCGCCCCCTGCGCGAATCGAACGCACAACTAACCCTTAGGAGGGGTTTATTATATCCATTTAACTAAGGGGGCGTTTATAGAATTTTACGGCAAATAAGATGTATTTGTCAACTGCCTTTCTCACACAAAAGCGTTGTAGGGGCGACCGGTGGTCGCCCGCGGGCATTTCGCAAATCGCCCCTACAATATCGCCGGAAACTATTTCTGCAAAAAGGATTTCAGCCGGGGATGACTATTCAGCACCGACAGGAGAAGGATACCGAGCGCCGCCCCGACAAGCCCCTGCATTCCGTTGCCAACGAGGTCCGGCACCGCAACGGTCGGCCCGTACAGTGCCAGTTCAAACAGAAAATACCCGCCGATCATCACCGCTTCGGAAGCGATCGCCGCAAGCGGGATCCTGAGCCACGCCGGAGCGGGAAGCTTACGGAAAAGAAGGTAAACGACCAACGCCATTCCCCCTTTGATCACAAAGGTCGCCGGCGCATACACGCTGTATCCCAAGAAAAGGTCGCCGAGCGCCGCACCGACCGCCGCGGCTGCCGCACCCCACCAGGAACCGAGCACCGCCCCGCACAGGATCACCGCCCCGTCCCCGAAATTGGCAAACCCGTTTCCCGGCAACGGGACTGCCAGCACCACCGTGGCAACACACACCACCGCCGCGAGCAGCGCCGAGAGGACCAGTTTCACCGTTTTTTGATTTTTCATATACACCGCCTCGGTTCTTCAAACAAAACTCTTGCGAAAAGTATACCACTTGTAGTATGCTATTACAAGAGAACATTTCATTTTTTCACAAAGGAGATACCGGCATGTTTGATGCGTTATATAAAGCGGCGGCGGATGCCGCCAACGAATTATGCGAGGTCGCCCGCCTGCAAGCGGGGGCGATCGTGGTGGTCGGCTGTTCCACCAGCGAGGTGATCGGCGATAAGATCGGCACCCATTCGGACGTAGAGGTCGCAGGGGCGGTTTTCCGTGGCATTTACGACGTCCTCACCGAAAAGGGCATCTTTTTGGCGGCGCAATGCTGTGAACACCTCAACCGCGCGCTCATCGTAGAGCGGAAAGCGGTACCGGGCGCCGACCCGGTGAACGTCGTTCCGAAGCCCAAAGCCGGCGGCGCTTTCGCCACCACCGCTTATCAGACCTTCAAAAACCCGGTGGCGCTGGAGGAGATCCGTGCGGATGCCGGGCTGGATATCGGCGGCACCCTCATTGGTATGCACCTGAAAAAGGTGGCGGTCCCGGTACGGCTCTCTACCGACCGCATCGGCAAAGCCCCGCTCACCGCCGCCCGCACCCGGTTAAAAACCATCGGCGGCAGTCGGGCGGTATACGACGAAACCCTGCTGTAATTAAAAACACCCGCCAAGGGAGACACTTCATAAAGAAGTAGTCTCCTTTTTTCTATACAAAGAGAAAATGACACTTTCGGTTTTTGAAAGTGTCATAGTAGGTTACATACTTTGAGGAAGGTAAATACTTGCCGAAAATAAAGAATATCTTTCTCGGCGGGTAAAGTGATATTGCAAACTATCGTTTGCAGTGATATTTGACCTGCGGTCAAGTTATATGAAAGCCTTGCGGCTTTCGTTATATTATATCCGCTCATAAACTGTCCGAAGGACAATATAACTTGGCGAAAGCCAAATATAACTGCGAAGCAATATAACTCGCCGTTAGGCGAATATAACTGAGGCACCTTCCTTGCGGAGGGTGCCTCAAGGCGGGTGTTTTTCATTTTCTTCTCAACAATTCGTTGTTCCTGAGAAAATTCGCTCTGCGAATTTTGATGAGTAGGTAACGCCGCTAATAAACGGAAATAACCATATTCCCACTCAGTCGATCTTTTTCGGGAATCCCATTTTTGTCAAAACCGTTTCATAACCGCCGTTTCCGTATATCACACAGCGGTTCACCCGGCTAATGGTGGCAGAGGAGGCCCCCACCTTGTCCGAAATGTCGTTGTAATTCACCCCGGAGAGCAGCTGTTTTGCCACCTCCAACCGTTGGGCGGCACCCTCCAGCTCTTTATTGGTGAGCAGATCCTCTAAAAACAGACGGCATTCCTGCTCGTCCTCGATCGTCAGTATCGCCTGAACCAAAAAACGGATATCCTCCCGGTCAAAAAAGCCCATACGGCATCCCCTTTCGATTTTTCACTTTATCTCGCTACTGTATGAAATTATACTCCTCTTTTGGCGGTTTGTCAAGATGCAGCACGCAAAATCCCCCTGTTGAAATGCACGAAAAAAAGGTATATACTATGAATGAAATACCAAAAACGGAGAATGGCTATGAAACGAAAAACCGCCTGTTTCACCGGGCATCGGGAGATTTCTCCCGCCCACCGTCTGATCATCAATCTGCGGTTAAGTGAAACGATCGAAAATTTGATAGAGGAGGGCTACTCCCGGTTTGTCGCCGGCGGCGCTTTGGGGTTTGACACCTTAGCGGCAATGACCGTGCTGGCGATGAAAAAACGGTACCCCTACATCCGGCTTGCCCTTATCCTCCCCTGCCGGGACCAAGCGGATCGCTGGAGCGAGCACAACCAACGGATATACGCCGCCATTATGGCGCGGGCGGACGAGGTGATCTACACCGCCGACCGGTACGTGTCGGGATGTATGCAGATAAGAAACCGGCGGCTGGTGGACGAAAGCTCGGTGTGTATCGCCTATCTGAACAAATCTGTGGGCGGCACCGCCTACACCGTCCGGTATGCCGAACAGCAAGGGCTTGCGGTTATCAACCTCGCCAACGGACCGGTCGGCCGGTTTGCGGAATAACAAAATCCCTCTCAGCGAGTATCAGCCGCCGGGAGGGATTTTTCTTTTTTCGTTTTACACAATGGTGCCGCCGCCGACCACCCGGTCGCCGTCATACAGCACCACCGCCTGCCCGGGGGTGACCGCCCGCACCGGCTGGGAACAATGGATATACACCCGTCCGTCCGGGAGCACGCCGGCTTCCCCTTCTACCTCCCGCGCCCGATACCGGGTCATCACCGTGACCGGGATCGGGTTTTTAGGCGGTTCGCAGGAAATCCAGTTAAAATCGGTAGCGATCAGCTCGGTTTTGAACAGCTTTTGTTCCTCGCCCAGTACCACCGTATTATCCTTTATCCGTTTTTCACACACGTACAGCGGCGCCGGCAGGGATAATCCCAGCCCCTTGCGCTGACCGATAGTATACCGGATAAGCCCCCGGTGTCGACCGAGCACCCGGCCGGTGTCATCCACAAAATCCCCCGGTGCCGCCGTTTCCCCGGTATGCTCCTCCAAAAAGGCGGCATAATCCCGGTCCGGCACAAAACAGATGTCCTGGCTGTCCGGCTTATCGGCATTGGCAAATCCCAGCGCCGCCGCCTTGTCCCGCACCGCCTGTTTGGACGGCATCTCGCCGAGCGGAAACACGCTCGCCGCCAACTGCTGCTGGGTCAGCGTATACAAAACGTAGCTTTGATCCTTTTCACGACAGCGGGCGCGAAGCAACTGCCACCGTCCACTCGTTTCGTCGTACTGCACCCGAGCGTAATGCCCGGTCGCCACCTTGTCGCACCCAAGCTCTTTTGCCTGCTCGTACAGCTTTTGAAATTTCATATAGCGGTTGCAATCGATACAGGGGTTGGGGGTGCGCCCCGCTCGGTACGCCTGACAAAACCGCCCGATCACCTGTTTTTCGAAATCGGCGGAAAAATCAAACACCTTATGCGGCATATTCAACCTCTCTGCCACCCGGCGGGCATCCTCCGCTTCCGCTCCTGAGCCGCAGGACCCGGCCTTACCGGTGGACAGCCGCATGGTCGCCCCGATACAAGGGTGTCCCTGTTCGACAAGGGTCGCCGCCGCGACCGCGCTATCCACCCCGCCGCTCATCGCAACCAGTATCCGCTTTTCCATAAGACACCCTCCTTCTTTCTATATATAAAGGAATTATAAAAGAAACCGCCCCTCTTGTCAATCGGGTCACCGCCGGTAAAAAATGCCGCTCTGTATTATACAAAGCGGCATTTTCTTCTAAAATATTACAGGTTGTATTTCTTTGCGTAGCTCTCAAAGCTGTGGATAAAGTTCTCAGGCGGCTGTTTTTTGATGTTGCCCAACCGTGCGTGAACGTCAAAGGTGCCGTGGGCGGTTTCCATGATCGCCACCCCGATGTTAGAGCAGTGATCCGAGATGCGTTCGCAGTCGGTGAGGAAATCGGTCAAAACGAAGCCGAGCTCAATGGTACAGTTGCCGCTCTGCAGGCGGGTGATATGCCGGGCACGAATGGTGTCGATGAGCTGATCGATCACCTGCTCCAGCGGTTCGATCTCCTGAGCGAGGGTCACCTTGTTTTCCCGGAAGGCGGTGACACTCATGCCGAGAATATCCTGTACCGCATCGGTGAGCACCCGCAGTTCCGCGATCGCCTCCTCCGAAAAGGCAATCTTTTTCTCCGCCATTTCGGCGGCGGTGTGCATAATATTGTTCGCGTGATCGCCGATCCGCTCAAAATCGCTGATCGCGTGCAGCAGCATCGCGGTGGTGCGCGATTCTGCCTCGCTCAGCTCACAGCGGGAAAGGGTAACGAGATAGGTGCCGAGTTTATCCTCGTACAGGTCGAGGGTCTTTTCCTTGTAGGTGATCGCCTCGGCATCCTCTTCGTTATAATTTTGAAACAGCGCCACCGCGCCAGAAACGGTCTCCCGGGCGATCATCGCCATATCGGCGGCGGTATCGTACGCTTTGCCGAACGCCACCGACGGAACGGTGAGCAGGCGCTGGTCCAACGACACCTCCGGCAACGCGTTCTTATCCTCCCCGTGTACAATGAGGTGGGACAGTTTTTCCAGCAGTCCCGCCGCCGGTAACAACAGAACGGTGGTGGCGATATTGAAGATCGAGTGAATTACCGCAATATGCATCGGGTTTACCACCTGATCGGCGAAAGCAAAGTCGAAAACGGCGTTCGCGATACTCCACACCGCCAGCCAGATCACCGAACCGATGCTGTTGAACAGCACGTGGGTGACCGCCACCCGCTTGGCATTTTTACTGGTGCCGGGGGTGGCCATCATCGCCGAGATACAGGTACCGATGTTCTGACCCATAATGATCGGGATCGCCGAGCTGTAGGTAATGGCGCCGGTATTTGCCAACGCCTGCAACACACCCACCGAAGCGGAGGAGGACTGGATCGCCGCCGTAAACAGCGCACCGACGATAACCCCTAAAATCGGATTTTGGAACATGGTGAGAATACGGGTGAACCCTTCCATTTCCGCCAGCGGCTTCACCGCGGAGGACATCATCTCCATGCCGTACATCAACACCGCAAAACCGATACAAATGGTACCGATATTCCGCCCCTTTTCCTTTTTGGACAGCATCAGTAAAAACGCACCGATAAGCGCGATAACGAGCGCGAAGTTCTTCGGCTTTAACAACTGCATCCAGATAACGTCCGACTCAATGCCGGACAGCGACAAAATCCAGGCGGTCATGGTGGTGCCGATGTTGGAACCCATAATCACACTGATCGCCTGCCGCAGGGTCATAATGCCGGAGTTGACAAGACCCACCAGCATCACGGTGACCGCCGACGAGGACTGAATCACCGCCGTCACCGTCGCGCCGACCGCCAATCCCTTCACCCGGTTGCCGGTGATCTTCTGCAGAATGCTCTGCATCTTACTGCCGGCGGTACGCTCCAATCCGTCGGACAGCACCTGCATGCCGTACAGGAAAAAGGCGAGTCCGCCGCACAAGAGAATTAAATCGAAAATATCCATTTTCTTTCCTTTCTTTGATAACGACCAATATATTCCCTACTATAGTATCACCGCTCTGCCGGCCATAAACATCCCGGCATCACGGTGCAATTGTTCGTTTTTGATAAACATTTAGTATAATTTTATTTTATTATAACAATTCGTAAATCAAATGTCCCTGTTTTCGTGGAAAAGTATACCACGGCGGCGATGAAATTACAATCATCAATTTTTTGAACGGGGTTTCCAGTTTTTACTCTTGCAATCAATACACCTTTTTATTATAATGTATATAACAACGACCTTATTCGACAGGAAGGAAGGGTTTATCTTGCAAACTATCCGTATTCGAATCGGTGCGATCTTACTCGCCGCTATCCTGCTGTTCTCTCTCACCGCTTGCGGCGGCGCAGGAGATAACTTAAGTGAGATCACCGATCAGACCACCACCCCCACCACCGCGCCTACCACCGCGCCTCCGGTGCGGTATGAGAATCTCTTGACCGGTGAAAAGGAGCTGGAAACCACCCAGAACCGTCCGGTCGCCTTTATGATCGGTAACTACAGCTATACCTCCGGTTATCTGCAGCAGGAAGGCATCGATAAGGCGGATTTTTACGTCGAAGCGGAAACCGAAGGCGGTATTCCCCGCATTATGGCGGTGTTCGGCAGCATTGAAAAGGTGCCGGCGGAGGTCGGTCCGGTTCGCAGTGCGCGTACCCATTTCGTGAAAATGGCCAAGGCGCTTGACACCATTTACTGTCACGTTGGCGGCAGTACCCTCGGCAAAGCGATGATCCGTCAGAAGGGTGTGACCGATTTAGACGGCCTGACCCAGGTCAGTTCCAAGCTGAAGGCGGCCAACGGAAACTGGAACGAGCACATCAAGGTGTTCCCGATTGCCAAGATCAACAGCGCGATCAAGAGCCGTGGCATCCGTACCACCACCTCCACCAAATCGCCCTATACTTTCGGCAGTAAAGCCGGCGACACCAAAGCCGAGCAGGTGCAGGTGGCGATCTCCTCGGCGTATCTCTCCTCCTTCACCTACGATGCGACCACCGGGCTGTATACCAAGCACCGCAAGGCGCTCTCCACCGAGGTGCATAAATCGGTGGACGGCGATCCCATTCAGGTGAAAAACGTCATCATTATGTATGACAAGCAATTTAAAGAGGATGCCGGTCACATCAGCTACACGCTGGAATCCGGCAGCGGCATCTACGTATCAAACGGATTGAGCCGTCAGATCCGCTGGAGCCGCACCGACAGCCAGCTTTCCTTCAAGGAAACCGACGGCACCCCGCTCACCGTCAACCCCGGCAAAACCTACATCTGCCTGACCGCCACCGGTCAAGCCGGCAAAACGGTTTTGCAGTAACCTGATTTTAATAAAAAAGCCGTCCCGTTTATACGGGGCGGCTTTTTTTATTCAATTTCCAAATCCTCCGACTCAAAAACGGCATCATTCAAAAATTCCGTCAGCGACATATCAAACCCTTTTGCCAACATAATCACGGTGCTTAAAGTTACCGTTTTATTCCGTCCGTTCATAATGCATTGCATACTGCCGTGCTGCATACCGGATTTTTGTTCCAGGCGGTACTGGGACATTTTCTTTTCTGTCAACAACCGGGAAACGCGCGCGGCGACCGCATCGTTTACTGTCAAGACTGTCCCTCCCCCCCAAGAAAAACTCACTCTGCAGATTTACCTACCTATTATTGTATCGGTTTTTACGAAAATTATAAGAAGGTGTGCCTACATATAGGGGTTGTGTTTTTCAGTTTTTCGCGCTACAATATGTAGGTAAACCTACATAAAGGGGTGTTAAAGGGTGATCATTACTTTTTGTGGACACTCTCACTTTGACAGACAAGCGGAATATGAGCCGATCGTCCTCGCGCTTTTCGAAAAACTGATCGGAAATGACCCGGTCAGCTTTTACTTGGGGGAATATGGTGAATTTGATTTTTTTGCTTATCGTTGTGCAAAAAAATATAAAGAAAATCACCCCGGTACTTCCCTTATCTTTGTAACCCCCTATCTAACCCCTGAATACCAAAAAAATCATTTGGTGTATCAAAAGACGCGGTTCGACTCTATTTTATATCCAAATATGGAAACGGTGCCTTTGCGATTTGCCATATCTCACCGAAACCGATATATGGTCGACAAGGCCGATTGCGTCATCGCCTATGTGCAACAATCCTGGGGCGGCGCATACCAAACCTATCAATATGCAAAAAGAAAAGGAAAAGCGATTTTCAATCTGTCCGGCAACGATCCGATATTATTGCCGTAGGGGGCGGATTTCCCAATCTCCCGCCTTTTTACCCTTGCATTTATTCCTATAATATGATAAACTGATTTTGATTAGGGTTTTTCCCGAAAACCTAAAAAATTCTGAGGAAAGAGGTTTGTTATGAGTATTCTGTACGAGACCCTGTTGCAGGTCACCCCGCAACAGGTGGTTATGTGGATCATCGGCGGCGTGCTGATCTTCCTCGCCATTAAAAAGGAGATGGAGCCCACCCTCCTGCTTCCGATCGGCTTTGGTACCATTCTCGTGAACCTGCCGTTCTCCGGTGCGCTCACCCATTATCGTCTGGGCGAGGAGTACATCTCGCTGGAAAGATACGAAGAACTGTTAGCGCAAGGGGCGGAAGGCCTTCACGTCGAACACGGCGCGCTGGACGTGCTGTTTGATGCCGGTATTGCGAACGAACTGTTCCCGCTGATCCTCTTTATCGGTATCGGTGCGATGATCGACTTTGGTCCGCTCCTTTCCAACCCGAAGCTGATGATCTTCGGTGCGGCGGCGCAGTTCGGCATCTTCTTCACCCTGTGTGCCGCCTCCCTCTTCTTTGAGGCGAAGGACGCCGCTTCGATCGCCATTATCGGCGCGGCGGACGGCCCGACCTCCATTGTCGTAGCACAAAAGCTCGGTTCTAACTTCACCGGCGCGATCATGGTTGCCGCCTACTCCTACATGGCGTTGGTGCCGATCATTCAGCCGCCGATCATCAAGCTGCTCACCACCAAAAAAGAGCGGATGATCCGAATGCCGTACGAGCAGAAGGAAGTATCCAAACTCACCCGCATCCTGTTCCCCATTATCATCACCGCGGTGGCCGGTCTGGTGGCGCCCGCTTCGGCATCGCTGGTTGGTTTCCTGATGTTCGGTAACCTCATCCGTGAATGTGGGGTGCTCAACTCCCTCTCCGAAACCGCACAGAAGGTGCTGGCCAACCTCATCACCATTTTCCTTGGCATCACCATTGCTACCAAGATGCAGGCGGAGCAGTTCTTAAATCTCAACACCCTGCTCATCCTGGGTCTCGGACTTGTCGCTTTCATTATGGACACCGCCGGCGGCGTGCTGTTTGCCAAGGTGCTCAACCTGTTCCTGAAAAAGAAGATCAACCCGATGATCGGCGCCGCCGGTATCTCGGCCTTCCCGATGTCCGGTCGTATCGTCAACAAAATGGGGCTGGACGAGGATCCGTCCAACTTCCTGCTGATGCATTCCATTGGTGTCAACGTGTCCGGTCAGATCGCTTCGGTTATCGCCGGCGGCTTGATCCTCAACTTCTTTATGTAAGGAGGAACCGGTATTATGAATTTTGCCGCTTTTTTGGAAAACCTGAAATATATGGGTCTCGGTATGCTGATCATTATGATCGTAATGCTGGTGCTCATCGCCGCTGTGCTGATCCTCAACAAGCTCACCGGCAAAAAGAAATAAATCCTATCAATAAAAGAACACCCGGCAGACGACTCTGTCGGGTGTCTTTTTATGCCCATTTTAGATACATATAGTATAAAATATGTATATAATTGCTATTTGTATAATTTATACCCCCGCTTTGGCGGGTTTCGGGATACGGACGACACATTCGATATACTCCTCGGTTTCCCGGCGGGAACAGTCAGCACCAATGCCGCTTTTCTTCATAATATCCACCGCGTGGTTCACCGTGTTGAAAAACACCCGCACGTCCCGCACCAGCGGCACCACCCGGCGGTGGCGGGCCACCTTGCCGGTGAGCAGTTTTTCCACCAGCGTTTCGGTCTGGGCCACGGTCAGTCCTTTTTTAATGATCTGTTCCAGCGCGTACTTGCGTTCCTCCGGTCGTTCCAATCGGAGAAGGGAGCGCGCGTGCCGTTCGGATAGTCCCCCGTCGGTGATCAGCCGCCGTTCCTCGGGAGCAAGACGTAACAGCCGCAGTTTATTCGCCACCGCCGACTGGGAATAGCCGAGCCGCAGGGCGGCCTCCTCCTGGGTAATGCCGTAGGTGTGGATCAGCCGATAGATGCCCTCAGCGGTTTCAAAGCAGTTCATATCCTCCCGCTGGATGTTTTCGATCATGGCAAGCAGCGCCTGCCGCATCCCGTCCGCTTCGGTACGGACACAGGGGACGGTGGTAAGTCCCGCCATTTTGGCGGCACGAAGCCGCCGCTCCCCCGCGAGCAACACCGGCTTTCCTTCTTTTACCGTAATGATAAGCGGTTGCAGAATGCCGTTTTCGGCGATGCTTTCGGCGAGCTCTAACAGTTTCATCCGATCAAACTGCCGGCGCGGTTGCTGAGGATTCGGGAGAATATCCGCAATCGGCACCTGCTCCACCTTGCCTGCGGTCGGATACCGCGGTTCTTTTTCCTTTTTAAACCCTGCCATTCTTTTCCCGTCCTTTCCTTTTGTTTGAAAAACAAAAAAGACCCGAAAGCCGGGGGTCCGACCTTCGTGTCTTTATCGTATCACCTATTGCCGCTTTTTCCTGTCGTTCCCGGTTGTCGGGGAAAGGGATTACAGCGGGTTTTTTGCCATTTTAGCGGTGGGGCGGGGGAATTTTGCCGGGGTGGGCGCGCATTTGTCAATTACCACCAGCCGCCGCTGTCCACGTTCCCCTGCCGCATCCGGCGGCAAAATAAGCGGGCAAACCTCTTTCACCCGCCCGCCCAACAGCGACAGCGCGTTTTGGGCGCTTTTTACCTCGTTTTCCGCATCAGGACCCTTCAAGGCGATAAACCGTCCGCCTTTTTTGACGTACGGCAGACAATATTCGCACAACACCGGGAGAGAAGCCACCGCCCGGGCGGTCGCCACGTCAAATTGTTCCCGCAGTTCCGCACGGCGCCCACCTTCCTCGGCACGGGCGTGGATGCAGGTCACCGGAAGTCCCAGCTCCCGACACAGCGTTTCCAGAAAGGTCAGCCGCTTTTGCAGACTGTCTAATAAGGTTAAATGACAATCCTCCCGGTACAGCGCCAGCGGCACCCCCGGAAATCCGGCGCCGGTTCCGACGTCGATCAGCGAAAACTCACCGTCCGGCAGCATTTTCGCCGCCGATAAGCTATCTACAAAATGCTTGATCACCAGGTCGGTCGGCTCGGTAATGGCGGTGAGGTTCATCTTTTGGTTCCATTCCACCAGTAAGGCGGCGTAAACATCCAACCGTTCCGCCAAACGGTCGTCCACCTCAACCGAAAACTCTGCCGCGGCACCTTTTAACAGTTCACGATCAATCATACCTTATCCTCCCCCGCTGTTTCACGGGAAACATTTTCCGCCTGTTCCCGACCGCTCCACACGATCAGCACCGACACGTCTGCGGGACTGACCCCGCTGATGCGGGAGGCCTGCCCGATACTGCGCGGGCGCACCCGGTTTAACTTCTCCTGCGCTTCCTTGCGAAGCCCCGGCAGGGTGGTATAGTCGACATCTTTGGGCAACAGCCGCTTTTCCAGCCGCCGCATTTCGGCAATATCCCCCTCCTGACGGCGGATATACCCTTCGTACTTGATCTCCACCTCTACCTGCTCTTTGACCAGCGGGGACAGGGCGGGGCGCCCGGTATCCACCGATTCCAGCGCCTCATACCCGATTCCGGGACGGCGCATCAGATCGATCAGCTTTACCCCGGTGGTAATCGGTGTCGTTCCACGTGAAACAAGCAGATCGTTTACCGCCTGACTCGGCGGGAGCACCGTTTTCTCCAGGCGGGCGCGTTCCTCCCGCTTTTCCGCCTGCTTTTGGCAGAATTTTGCCCACCGGTCATCCCCGATAAGCCCGATTTCCCGGCCAACCGGGGTCAACCGCTCATCTGCGTTATCCTGCCGAAGTACCAGCCGGTATTCCGAGCGGGAGGTCATCATCCGATAGGGGTCGGTACAGCCCTTGGTCACCAGGTCGTCAATAAGGGTGCCGATATACCCCGAAGCACGGTCTAAAATCAACGGTTCCTGCCCCTTCGCCCGCCGGGCGGCGTTGATGCCGGCAACAAGCCCCTGCGCCGCCGCCTCCTCGTAGCCGGAACTACCGTTAAACTGTCCGGCGCCGTACAGCCCCGGAACCGAGCCGAATTCCAGCGACGGCTCTAACTGTAGCGGATCAATGCAATCGTATTCGATCGCATACGCCGGGCGCATCACCTCCACCTGCTCCAAGCCGGGAATGGTGTGTAAAAATTTCAACTGTACGTCCAGCGGCAAGGAGGAGCTGAGCCCTTGCAGGTACATCTCCTCCGTTTCATAGCCGCACGGCTCGATAAACACCTGATGCCGCTCTTTATCCGCAAAACGGACGATCTTATCCTCAATACTGGGGCAATACCGGGGACCTACCCCCTCAATTTTACCGCCGTACAACGGCGAGCGGTGTAAATTCTCCAAAATAACCGCTTTTGTCTCGGGAGAGGTCCAGGTCATATGACAAACCGAGCGGTTTTTCAGCTCCTCCTCGGTTTCAAAGGAAAAGGGGGTAACCGGATCCTCCCCTTCCTGCAGCTCTAAATCGGTAAAATCAATGCTCTGCCGCTTCACCCGGGCGGGGGTGCCGGTTTTAAACCGCCGAAGCGGGATACCGAGTGAGATAAGCGATTCGGAAAGGGAATTCGCGGCAAACATCCCGTCCGGGCCGCCGTCAAAACTCACGTCACCGACGAAAATGCGTCCTTTTAAGAAGGTGCCGGTCGCTAAGATCACCGTATCGGTCAGGTACTGCGCTTCCAGATGGGTGGTGAGCAAAAACCGTCCGTCCTCCGCACGTTCGATCGACACGACCTCCGCCTGACGGATCGAAAGGTTGTCCTGTAGCTCCAACCGGTGCTTCATATAGGCGGAATACGCCCGCCGGTCGATCTGCGCCCGCAACGAATGGACCGCCGGTCCTTTCCCGCGGTTAAGCATCCGGGACTGTAAAAAGGTAGCGTCCGCCGCCTTGCCCATTTCGCCGCCCAGCGCATCGATCTCCCGCACCAGATGTCCCTTTGCCGTTCCGCCGATCGACGGATTGCAGGGCATATTGCCGATCGAATCCATATTAATGGTAAATATACAGGTCCGAGCGCCGAGCTTCGCCGCCGCCAGCGCCGCCTCGATGCCGGCGTGACCGGCCCCGATCACCGCTACCTCATACGACCCGTCCAGAAATTTCATACATCCGGTTCCTTTCTAAAACTACCGATTTTTCCTGCTTTTTTCCGGTTTTTCCGCATAAAAAACCGCTTTTTTCTAAAAAATTGCAAAAATGCCGAGTTTTCCACTTTTCAACGGGTTTTCAACGTCCTCTCGGTGGAAAACAAATGTTTTGCCGTTCATTTTAGCCGTTTTTATACTGTCTGTATATAAATTTTCCCCCAGTTTCACCATTTCAACAAAACTTTCCACAGTGTAAACCGGCAATTTCCCTTGAAATTGCTACCTTTTCCACCCTTTTCCACCCGAAAAATAAATCGGTGGAGAAAAAACTTTTTTGCCCGGGCATACCCTCTGTAATTTTTTCATATAGTGGCAAAAGACAGGGAAAGGGAGAGTGAACTATGTCCAAAAAATTTTTTCGATTTTCGACAGTAGCAATATTTTTGGGGATCCTGTTGATCACCATGCTGCTCTCCCGCGCGGAGGAGCGGCGCAAAGCGACCGCCGCCGCCAATCAAGGGGAGCACACCGCGATCACCGAACGCCAAAAACAATCAAAACAGCAAGGCGGCATCCCAAAGCTGGGATGACCGCCTTGACTTATTTTTATTCAGCCGGGGTCTCCGGTGCGGTCTCGACCGGCGCTTCGGTGTTTTCCGCTTCGGAAGCGGTCTGCTCGGCGCTGTCAGCGCTTTCCTCTTCCGGTTCCTCATGCGGCACCAGGGCAAGGGACGAAAGCCGGGTACCCTCCTCCAGGCGCATCATCTTAACGCCCTTCGACGGACGGTTGCAACGACGGATCTCACTCACCTGCATCCGGATCATTACGCCGCCGGTGGAGATACAGATAACGTCCTCGTTCCCCTCCACCATTTGAATGCCGGCCACCTGACCGACCTTTTCGGTGTGGTAGTTAATAATACCCTTACCGCCACGGCTCTGCAGACGGTAATCCTCCACCTCACTGATGCGGCCAAAGCCGGTTTCGGTGACAACAAGGAGGGATTTTCCTTCACTGCACACCTCCATACCGATCACTTCATCCCCCTCGGCGAGGTTGATCGCCTTCACACCGCGGGCGGTACGTCCGAGCGGACGGGCATCGGTTTCGCTAAACCGGATCGCCATACCGTTCCGGGTAGCGAGAAGCAGGGTCTGATCGCCGGTGGTCTTATGCACCCAGGCAAGCTCGTCCCCTTCATCCAGCGACAGCGCAATCAGGCCGTTTTTCCGCACGTTGGCGTAAGCGGAGAGGGCGGTGCGCTTGATAATGCCTTTGCGGGTGACCATACAGAGGTACGCATCCTCCTCGATCTCGGAAACCGAGATGCCGGCGGTCACCTTTTCGTCCTTTTCGATCGGCAGGAGATTGACAATGTTCATCCCCTTGGCGGTGCGGGCGCCCTCCGGAATCTCGTAACACTTCAGGCGGTACACCTTGCCGTAAGAGGTGAAGAACATAATATAATCGTGGCTGTTGCAGGAGAATACCGTCTGGGTATAATCCTCGTCGCGGGTCGCCATACCCATAATACCACGACCGCCGCGGCGCTGGGCTTTATAGGTATCCGCCGCCTGCCGCTTGATGTAACCGAGCGAGGACATGGTCACCACACATTCCTCCTGCGGAATGAGGTCCTCCACGTCCACCTCGCCGGTGACGATCGAAATGTCGGTACGGCGCTCGTCGCCGTACTTATCCCGCATCCGCAGGCATTCTTCTTTGACGATCGCACGAACCTTGTTTTCGTCTGCGAGAATTCCTTCCAGTTCGGCAATCCGGGCGTGTAAAGCCGCAAGTTCGTCCTCGATCTTCTGCCGTTCCAGACCGGACAGCTGGCGCAGGCGCATCTGCACGATCGCTTCCGCCTGTACCTCGTCGAAGTTGAACCGCTCCATGAGTTTCGCTTTAGCATCCGGGGTATCGGCAGAAGAGCGGATAATATTGATCACTTCGTCAATAAAGTCCACCGCCGTCTGCAGCGCTTCCCAGATATGCGCCTTTTCTTTGGCTTTACGCAGTTCAAACAGGCACCGCCGGGTGATAACCTCCTGCTGGAACTTGATATATTCCTCTAAAATTTGTTTTAAGGTGAGGATACGCGGCACGCCGTTGACAAGACACAGTAAGATGACACCAAAGGTGCTCTGCATCTCGGTAAAAGCGTACAACTGATTGAGTACCACCTGCGGTACCGCATCCTTTTTCAGGTCGATCACGATGCGGAGCCCTTCCCGGCTGGAATGATCCACCACGTCACGGATACCCTCGATCCGCTTATTATCCACCAGATCAATAATGGATTTCACCAATTTGAGCTTATTCACCTGGTAGGGAATCTCGCTGATGACGATACGGCTGTGGTTGCCGCTTTCCTCAATTTCCGCCTTGGAACGGACGATCAGCCGTCCACGGCCGGTCGCATACGCCGCCCGGATACCCGCACGGCCCATAATCACACCGCCGGTCGGGAAATCGGGGCCTTTGATATGCTCCATAATATCGTTGAGCTCGGCCTCGGGGTTGTCGATCAGCAGGCAGATCGCATCCACCACCTCGCACAGGTTGTGCGGCGGAATGTTGGTCGCCATACCGACCGCAATACCCATAGAACCGTTCACGATAAGGTTAGGGAACCGAGAGGGCAGTACCACCGGCTCTTCCAAACGGTCGTCGTAGTTGCCGGTGAAATCCACCGTTTCCTTCTCGATATCCGCCAGCATATCCAGCGACATCTTGCTCATCCGGGATTCGGTATACCGATAAGCCGCCGCCGGGTGTCCGTCGATCGAACCGAAGTTACCGTGACCGTCGATGAGCGGATAACGGAGCGAAAAGTCCTGCGCCATACGCACCATGGCATCGTACACCGAAGCATCACCGTGCGGATGATACCGACCCAGCACCGAACCGACCGTGTCCGCGCACTTGCGGTACGGCTTGTCGGGGGTGAGACTGTTTTCGTGCATGGTGTACAGAATACGGCGATGCACCGGTTTTAACCCGTCCCGCACGTCCGGGAGGGCGCGGGAGACGATAACCGACATCGAATATTCCAGAAAGCTCTTTTTCATTTCCTTTTCGAGGTCGACCGGCAACACCTTAGTCGGCAGATCCCCGCCCGCGGTTTCCACCGGGGTGTTTTCAGGAAGATTCAGCTTCTCATCCATCATTTTTTCGTTCCTTTCCTTTCACCGTTCGGATGACGACAATCGTCCACGATCCGGCGACATAATTCCATATCCTCAATACAACGTTTCGGCACGTATACGTACTGACGGCGGTTATAAAACTCCACCGCCTCTTCGCTTTCCACCGCATGAGAGAGCAGCTCCCAGCGGATAATGGCTTTTCCGTTCTCACTCCCGCCGTCAACAGTAAGTGCCTCCTCGGTAAACCGCAGTTCAAAGGACAGCGGCGGCAGATCCTCCACCTTTATAGGGTATTTTCGACGGAGTCCCAGCCATAACAGCAGGCAGATCCCGACAACGATCACCCAAAACGCGATCGCCCCGGTCAAAAATCCACGGGTCAGCCCCAGCATCAGCGCCGCCAAAAAGGCAACGGGGAGATACACCATAAAGGTAGCAAAAAACGCGCGGGAAAACAGCGTTTTCATCAACCGCTTTAACTCCTCCTGCCGATAGGACACCGAAATTTCCATTAAAGGCGGGGTTTCCGGCTTCTCCTCTATCGTGAGGCGGGTAGTTCGTTCCGCTTTGACCGGTTTTTCCTGCCGGCAGTTTTGCGGCGGCAGGGTGGCGGTCGCTAAGGTTCGTACCGCCTCGGCATCCTCTTTGGTGAGGCACCGTGCCGGCAGCACGATCGCCCGGCTACTGCGGTTCAAAAAGCACTGCATCGCTTCGGTTTCCACAAACAGGGTCTCCCCGGTTAGCGGCATCTCCGAGCGGACACTCGGGGTCACCTTTTCCGCCTTTTGCTCGGTCAGGGTGAAGGTGCCGGTGAATACCTGCCCGCTGTGTACGGCGGCGTCAAAGCTTTTCCCCGCCTGCCACCGGCGAAACAGCGGCGCAAAAACCAAAAAACAAACAAGACACAGCACCAGCATCCCGCCGTAGGTCAGCGCATCCGACAGCCGGTCGGGAGAGTCCAGCAACGACAGCACCATTTCCACCGCCAGCCACCCGGCAATCACCCCGGTCCAGATGAGCCGGCGCTTACCCGCCCCGCTCACCCGATCAAAAAGGGTAAAATAGGAAATATATTCTTTTTTGTTCAGATCCACCGGGAATTGAATGACCCCGGTTTCTTCTCTTGGTTCCATACGACCTTCCTCACGGGATATTTTCTTTACAATTTGTATTTTCTAATTTGAATAATACAAATTGTAATTAAATATCCAGGTTCTGAACGTACTGGGCGTTCTTTTCAATGAATTCCTTACGCGGTTCAACCTTATCGCCCATTAAAATGGAGAAGGTTTCGTCCGCCGAAATGGCATCGCTCAAATTCACCCTCAGCATGGTGCGGAAGGCGGGGTCCATGGTGGTCTCCCACAGCTGTTCGGGGTCCATTTCACCGAGACCCTTATACCGCTGAACGTCGGCGGTGCCGCCAAGCTCCTCGATATACTGATCCCGCTCCTCGTCCGAAAAGGCGTACCGCACCTGTTTGCCTTTAGACACCTTGAACAGCGGCGGCTGAGCGATGTAGATATGCCCCTCGTCCACCAACGGCCGCATATAGCGGAAGAAGAAGGTGAGAAGCAGGGTACGGATATGCGAGCCGTCCACGTCGGCATCCGCCATAATGATGATCTTGCCGTAGCGGAGTTTCGAGATATCAAAATCCTCTCCGATACCGCAACCGAGCGCGATCACCACCGGGAGCAGTTTTTCATTGGTAAACACCTTGTCGATCCGCGCCTTTTCGACGTTTAACATCTTGCCCCACAGCGGCAGGATCGCCTGGTAGTTGCGGTCCCGCCCCTGAATGGCGGAACCACCGGCCGAGTCACCCTCGACGATGTACAGTTCGGTGCGCTCGGCATCGTTCCAGATACAGTCGGCAAGTTTTTCCGGCATCCGGGTGGCGGACAGCTTTTTGTTGTTCCGTGCCGCTTCCCGCGCCCGCTGGGCGGCTTCCCGCACCCGGGCCGCATTAATGGATTTTTCCAGAATTCCACGGGCCACCGCCGGGTTTTCCTCTAAATACGGAACCAGCTTTTCATTTAACAACTGGTTGACCAGCGTTCCCATGGCGGTATTACCGAGTTTGGCTTTCGTCTGTCCTTCAAACTGGGCATCCTTCAGTTTTACACTGATAACGGCGGTCAGCCCCTCCCGGACGTCATCGCCCTTAAGGTTCGAATCCCCGTCCTTGAGCATCTTATACCGGCGGGCATAATCGTTCAAAATGCGGGTAATACCGTTTTTGAACGCATTTTCGTAGGTACCGCCGTCCACCGTGTGGATGTTATTCGCAAACGAAATGATCGTTTCGTTATAGCTGTCGTTATACTGGAACGCAACCTCCGCAATCGAATCCCCCTGATAGGTGGAGATATGCACCACCTCTTCGTGCAGCGGGACGTTGCCACGGGTCTTGTTCATAAAGGTCACAAAGGAGGAGATACCGCCTTCATAGCAGTATTCTTCCGAATGAATATTTTCCTCGTCCCGGCGATCGGTGAGGGTGATCTTCAGTCCCGCATTCAGGAACGCCTGCTCCCGCAGCCGCTTCTGCAGCGTTTCAAAATCGTATTCGGTGGTTTCGCTGAAGATGACCGGGTCCGCCTTAAACCGGATGAGCGTCCCGTTTTCGGTCGCCTCCCCGATAATATGCAGGTCACAGGTGGGATTACCACGCTCAAACCGCTGGTAATGCACCTTGCCGTCCCGGGAGATCTCCACCTCCAGCCATTCGGACAGCGCGTTTACCACCGACGAGCCGACACCGTGCAGACCGCCGGACACCTTATAACCGCTGCCGCCGAACTTACCGCCGGCGTGCAGAACGGTCAGAACCACCGTGACCGCCGGCAGGCCCAGTTTTTCATTCATATCCACCGGGATACCACGACCGTTATCCCGCACCGAGATAATATCCCCGGGCAGGATGTCCACTTCAATATGGGTACAGAAGCCGGCCAGCGCCTCGTCAATGGAGTTGTCCACGATCTCGTACACCAGATGATGCAGACCGCGGGGACCGGTGGAGCCGATATACATACCGGGGCGCTTACGCACCGCCTCCAGTCCTTCCAGTACCTGAATCTGACTGGCATCATACGCGGTATCATCCGCGCGGGTCAGGTTCTGTTCCATTTCCATATCCATTTTCATTTCCGTTTCCATCTTTTCCATTCCTTTCCGGTGGTTCGGATTTATTTGATACCTGCTTTACGTCGTTTCATTAAGGTGGCGGTGGAGATCTGCGAAACGTACACCGTTTCCCTGTCCCCTTCCCGGCAGATGATAAACGATTTCGGAAGCTCGGGGGAGACGTTTACCACCCTCCCCGCCTTTTCAGCATCGGCGAGAAACTGCCGGGTGTGTTTGGAAATGGTGGTGTTATCCATATCAAAGATACCGACAATATCCTGTACGCGAACCACCGTTTCCTGCCCTAAATGCAAATACATAGCGGATTTTCCTTTACAATCTGTATAAAATTACAGGATTTCTCCATTTTGTATATGAAATACCTGCCCGCCGGTCTGCCGTTCAATGGCTACCGGGTCACAGCAGGTGATGAGCACCTGCCAATCGTGAATATGATTTAAAATAAAATCCTGGCGGGTGAGGTCCAGTTCACTCATCACGTCATCCAGGAGTGCCACCGGCTGTTCGCCGGTCACCTCTCTTAAAAGGGACGCTTCGGATAATTTCAGCGCCAACACCGCCGACCGCTGTTGTCCTTGCGAGCCGAAGGTTTTGGCGGGGGTGCCGTTGATCTCGATCTGGAGATCCTCCCGGTGTGTGCCCACCGTCGAAAAGCCGGCGCCAATATCCGCCGCTCTTGCCTCCCGGATCGCCGCAAGATACGCATCACACAGCGCTGATGGGTCCCTTATTTCCCCATTTACCGGAGAGATAAGGGAGATGCCCAACCGCTCTTTTTGTCCGGAAAGTCCGTCATACAGCTCGGTCGCGATCGGCAGAATATGCCGAAGATAGGCAGCGCGTGCGAGTGTGACCTTGGTACACGCTTCGGCAAACCGGGTGTCCCACACGTCAAGGAGAGCGTTTGTATCCCGATCGGAAGCGGCGCCTGTCGGCATTTCACCCGAACGAATTGTTTTTAACAGGGTGTTTCGCTGGGTCAATATCCGCTGAAATTCGGATAATACCTTCAAATACCCGGGACGAAGCTGACAGTAAGCGGTATCCATAAACCGCCGCCGCTCCTCCGGCCCGCCGCTTAAGAGCGACAGATGAGCCGGGCAAAACACCACCGCACAAAATCGACCCGCCATAGCGGCGGCACTTTTTTGCGGAATACCGTTTAAGGTAAGGTGACGGCGGCCGGCGATTTTCATTTCAGCTTCCTGCTCCCGGTCTCCGGCTTGAAACTGCAGGGTCAATACCGCCTGCTGTTTCCCAAACTGGACAAGCTCGCTGTCGCGGGCGCCCCGAAAGCTTTTGGCGCCGGTAAATAACCAACACGCCTCCAAGAGATTGGTTTTTCCCTGGGCGTTATCGCCGTACAGGATGTTGACCCCCGGTTTTGGGGTCAAGACCCCCGGCTGAATATTCCGAAACCCCTCAAAGGTAAGCTTATCAATCCGCAAGGTAAATCTCACTGTCCTCGTCCGGAATGGCGACCAGATCACCGGGGCGAAGCTTTTTGCCCCGCATGGTACAGACTTCTCCGTTTAAGGTCACCGCGCCGTTTTGTATTAAAAACTTTGCCTGTCCACCCGAGCGCACCGCCCCGGCGAGCTTTAACAGATCGTCAAGGCGGATAAACTCGGTATCAATCACTATCGTTTCTCTCATTTTTTCAATCTCACCGGCAACACCAGGAAGAGGAAGTCATCTCCCTCAGCCGGCAGAATTTTCATCGGGGACAAAGCACCGTTCAATTCAATGCGGATTTCATCCGTTTCGCTGTTCTTCAGCGCATCTAATAGAAACCGGCTGTTAAAGCCCATTTTTTCTTCGTTGCCTTCGATCTTGACCGACAAGCTGTCGCTGGCACTGCCAAGCGGGGTGGTGCAGGAGATGTTGACTTCATTCCCGCTGAAATCGCAAACCAGCGGCGATTTCATCCGATCATTGATCACCAGCGATACACGGTCTACCGCATTCATCAGCATCCGGGTATTGGCGTATACGGTGGTGGTAATCTCCTGCGGAATGGTGCGCTGATAGGACATAAATTCGCCGTCCAACAGACGGGAGATCACCGCATACCCGCGAATACTCATCACCACGTGCCGGCGACCCACCGCAAAGGAAACGGGACTCTCGTCGTCCTCCAGCAGCTTTAACACTTCCTGCAGGGTTTTACCGGGAACAACGAATTCCGCCGCCTCCTCGGTGTTGATCGCTTCCTGGCGCATCGCCAAACGGTACCCGTCCACCGATACCATTCTCAGTTGTCCCGGGGACAGTTCGAATTTAGTACCACTATAGATCGGGCGGGGATCGGTCGGCTGACCCACCGCAAAGAGGGTCTGCCGGATCATACTTTTTAAGGTAAGCTGGGACAGGGTAAAGCCAACCCCGTCATCCACCGACGGCAGTTCAGGATAATCCACCGCCGAAATACCGGTAATGGTAAAGCTGGTAACGTCACTGCGAATGGTGGTGTTCCCTTTGTCATCACAAAGAACCGTGACCATATTCCCCGGCATCTTCCGAACAATATCGCCGAACAGCCGGGAGGATAATACGATCTCCCCCGGTTCGGACACGGTGGCGGGAACGGTGGTGGTGATGCCCAGCTCCATATCAAAGCCGGCTAAAAACAGCGAGGATTGGGTGGCTTTCAGCAGGATGCCCTCCAAAGCAGGAATGTTGCTTTTGGCGGCTACCGCCCGCTGTACGTTGGATACCGCATTCACCAGTTCTTCCATAGCACAAACAAATTGCATATTCTATCATCCTTTCGTGGAAAAGTTTATCAATGATAAAAAAGAATAAAGATACTCTTTTTAATTTCAGTCATAGTAGTAGGGGCGGTGGAAACGGTGGAAAAGTGTGAAACCGCTTTTCGCCGTTGCTTTTTCCGGTTGGTTTTCTTTTTGAAAAACCGGTGAATAAAAAGAGGGAAAAGTGGAAACACTAATAGGTTTTACACCGGGCGGTGCAATAATCGGGCACAAAGGGTGGAAAAGCTGTGAAAAACCGAAATTTGAAAGACGGCTTTTCCACCGTTCGTTGGTGGAAAATAACGGAAAACGATAAGGAAAGACGGTGTAAAACCCAAAAAAGTCGGTGGAAAGTCATACTGTGCTTTTGGGATTGGGGAAAAGTGGAAAACAAAAAACAATATAATAAGGTATTTAATTATAAATAGGAGTCCGCCCCTGAAAAACAGAGGGGGCGGCCCTTTTTATGAAAAATTAACCCATTTTCCCTGAAAGATCAGGAAAATCAGCGTTCACTGATATTTTTAATAATATCGTTGACGGTGTTTTTAAAGGAGGAATCGGTTTCCATTTTCTTTTCTACCTGACGGATCGCATACACAATGGTAGAATGATCCCGTCCGCCGAACTCTTCCCCGATCGACTGCATCGGCAGACCGGTAATGGTTCGCATCACGTAGATCGCCACCTGGCGGGCTTTAGAAATGGGGGCGTTATGCTTTTGCGAACGGATATCCTCCGGCTTTACCATCATACTGCGGGCCACCTCGGAAATGATGCGGTCCACCGTGATAGATACCGGCTGATTATCGTTGCGGATATCCCGAATGGCGTTCTGCGCGGTGAGCACCGACAGCTTTTCGCCCTGCAGCATATACTGCGCCTTCATATTTTTGACAACGCCTTCTAATTGCCGCACGTTGTTTTTGAGCTGACCGGCGATGTATTCGGCAATATCGTCGGTGAGCGGAATTTCCAAGGATTCCGCTTTCCGGCGGATGATCGCAATACGGGTCTCGAGATCCGGCGGCTGAATATCCGCCATTAAGCCCATTTCAAACCGGTTGCGCAGGCGGTCCTCCAAGGTCGCAATTTCTTTGGGCGGCCGGTCGGAGGTGAGCACGATCTGTTTATTATTAGAATGGAGAAAATCGAAGGTATGGAAAAATTCCTCCTGGGTACGCTCTTTGCCGGAGATAAACTGAATATCGTCCACTAAAAGCACGTCCACCAGCCGGTATTTGGAACGGAATTCCATATTGGTGCCGTTACGGATCGCTTCGATGATCTCATTGGTCATGGTCTCGCCTTTGGTATACAAAATCTTTGCGGCGGGATTGTTCCGGCGGATCTCGTTGCAGATCGCGTATAACAGGTGGGTTTTCCCCAGTCCCGAACCGCCGTAGATAAACAGCGGATTATACTGTCCGGCCGGCTTGCTCGCTACCGCTTGCGAGGCGGCGTAGGCAAATTTGTTGGACGAGCCGACGATAAAATTATTAAAGGTGAAATTGGTTTCAAAACCGAGGGAGGTTTCCGGGTCGGAGGGGCGCACCTGCTCCCCCGCCACCTCGCGGGACAGAATTTTCAGTCCGAGCGGGATGCCGAGCACCTTCTGAAACGCATCGGTGATCCGATCCGCATAGGTTTCCATAATGGTTTTGCGCTGAAAGTCGGTATGTACGTAAACGACCACTTCGCCGTTTTCAATCGCATACGGCTCCATACAGCAGATCCACACGTCATACGCCACCTGGCTGATGCCGTCGCTCTGCCGCAGATAATCCAGTATTCCCGACCATACTTCCTTAATGGTTTCCATATCCTAAAAACACCTCATAAAACAGATAAAAAGGGTATACTTATCAATGCTATGATTATAACATAAGTCGAAGAAAAATACAAATACTTTTCCACAATTTCCGGGAAAAAAGTGAATAAATTTTTTGGATGAAAAACGGTTCAAAAACGAAAAAGAACTTGACATTCTATAAGGTGTTAGTTTATAATATGTTTTTGCAAGGCGACACCAGTCAAAATGCTTATTATTTCAAGAGCTTGTTCCTCTTGGAATTTGACCTCGACCTGAAAGGAGGAAAAAACATGCTTCGTACGTATCAACCGAAAAAACGGCATCGTAAGATGGAACATGGTTTCCGCAAAAGAATGGCCACCGCCAACGGCCGGAAGGTCCTTGCCCGCAGAAGAGCCCGGGGCAGAAAACAGCTGAGCTACTAAGCGACAAAAAGGCCACCTTGCGTGGTCTTTTTTTGTAGGGTCTGATACCGATGAAAGCGGTATCCGAAAGGACGGGGAAAGGATGAAACAAGCGGTATTGCGGGAGAATAAGGATTTCCGCACCCTTTACTACCGCGGGACCTCCCGGGTATCCCCCACCCTCATTGTCTTTGCTCGGAAAAACCGATGCCAAATGACCCGGATCGGCATCACCACCGGCAAAAAGGTGGGGATCGCGGTAAAGCGTTCCCGCTGTCGCCGGATCATTCGCGCCGCCTATCAGACCCTCGCCCCTCAGGTGAAACCGGGGTACGATCTGGTGTTTGTGGCGCGGGCGAAAACCGCCGAGATCAAAAGCACCGAGCTTACCCCCGTTATGGAACGGTTGCTTATAGAATTGGGCGTGATAGCAGGATGAAAAAACTGCTTATCGCGCTTATTCGCTTTTATCAGCGGGCCATTTCCCCTCACACCCCCGGCTGCTGTCGGTTTACCCCCACCTGCTCGGCATACGCGATGGAGGCGATCGAGCGGTTTGGTGTTGTCCGGGGACTGGGGCTTGCGATCTGGCGCATTTTACGGTGTAATCCCTTCTGTCGGGGTGGGTACGATCCCGTTCCCGAAAAGAAACAAAAAAACAAAAAATCCTGACCGGTCGGCCCCTCTTCTGCCACCTCCCGGCATCCGCTGAACCGGTACTCGAAAAAGGAGGACTACTATTATGATGGACATTTTCAGCATCTTCGCCAAACCGCTCGGTTGGGTGATGTCGCTGGTTTACAACTGGCTGGGAAGCTATCTCATCACCATTCTGGTGTTTACCCTTTTGATCCGTTTGGTGCTGTTCCCGCTGTCGCTGAGATCCCAGAAAACGCAGGCGGATCGCGCGCGGCTGGCGCCGCGGCTGGAACGGCTGCAGAAAAAGTATGCCAAGGACCCGAAAAAATTACAGGAAAAGCAAATGGCGCTGTACGAAAAGGAAGGGGTCAAGATGACCGCCGGTTGTCTGCCTTCCATTCTGCAGATGCTGGTGCTGTTCAGCGTTATTGCGGTGATTTATAAGCCGCTGACCTACCTCCGGCAGGTGCCGGCGGAGGCGATCAATGCGAGCGTGACCGCGATCACCGCTATTGCCGACGAAAACGGGAATAAGGTGGTGTCCGAGCGAGAGCTTACTGGCTACTATCAGGAGCTGGGCATTTTGCGGTATGCGCCGCAGTACCCCGAGGAGATCAAAGCCGAAATGGTGAAGGCCGGGGTTTCCGAGCCGGAAAAGGTGTACGACCAGCTGGTGGAAGTCAAAGAGGAATTCTCGGTTTTCGGTGTGTCGCTTCTCGATATGCCGTGGCAGGGCAGTGTGACGAAAATCAACTGGCTGTGGCTGATCGCCATTCTGTCGGGTGTCACCTCTATGCTGACCAGTTTGGTTTCGATGCGGTATTCCCGCGCGATGATGGGCGACCAACAGCAACCCGGACAGGGCTGTACCAACAATATGATGATCATCACCATGCCGCTGATGTCCCTCATCATTTCCTTTACCGTGCCGGCGGGTGTCGGCGTGTACTGGATCTTCTCCAACCTCTTGGCGCTGGTTCAGACGTTGGTTATGAATATGATCTATAACCCGGCGAAGATCCGTGCCGAGGCGGAAAAAGAATACGAGGAGCGCCGCCGTCGGAAAAAAGAGGATAAAGAACGGCTTAAAGAAGCCCGCCTGCGTGAACAGGCCGAATGGCAGAAGGCGGAAAAGGAAGCCGCCGACCGGAAGAAAAATCCGGTGAAACCCTCTCATGACAAGAAGAATGAAGCCGACCCGGTGCCGGCGGAAGAAACGAAAGATCTGCCGGAAGGAAAGGAATGATCGATATGGCGAAAGAAATGATCGTAAAAGCCCCGTCGGTTGACGAGGCGAAAGCGCAGATTGCCGCCGCTTTTGGGGTGGATGAATCCCGTGTGAAGTTTGAAGTACTGCAGGAATCCCAGAAAAAGGCGTTCGGTCTGTTTGGCGGCGCCGATGCCGAGGTGCGTGGGGTGCTCAGCGATGACGCTCCCGCTCAAGCGGCGAAAGCGTTTTTAGAGGACGTGCTCGCCGGTATGGGCGCCGGTGAGGTTACCGTCACGGTGCGGGAGCAGGAAGATTCCTGTATTCTCGTGATTGACGGCGAGGACCTCGGTTTCCTGATCGGTCGCCGGGGCGAAACGCTGGATGCTTTGCAGTATCTTGCCGGCCTCGTTGCCAACCGGGTGGATAACAGCTACGTCCGTATCAGCGTGGATATCGGAAACTACCGTGAAAAACGGGAAAAGACCCTCATTTCTCTTGCGACCCGTATCAGTAAGCAGGTCGCCCGCACCGGTCGGAAGATGTCGCTCGAACCGATGAATCCGTACGAACGCCGCATCATTCACACCGCGGTGCAGGAGGTGGAAGGGGTTATTTCCTTCAGTGTCGGCAGCGATGCCGCCCGTCACGTGGTGATCGGTCCGTCGGAGGATAACCCGGCGGCGAAAAACCGCTCCCGCCGCCGTCGTAACGGCCGTGGTCGGGACAACGCAGAGGGCGCCGAGCTGAACACCGGCGCCGAGAACGAGCGCCCGCGCCGGGAACGCCGTCGGTCGGATGATCCGATCGTCGCGCCGAACCGCCCGGTCCGTCAGTTTGTGCCGCGCAGTAACCCCCTGCCGATGGTGGACGGCGCCACCCCGCCGCAGAAGACCGACTCCGAAACCGAGCGGTCCGCCACCCTCTACGGCCGGATTGATCTGTAATAGGTAATAAAAACCCGCCTTTCGCATCAAGCGAAAGGCGGGTTTTGTTTTTCCGGGGAAAGATAGCGGTAAAAAGGTTCCTTTGTGTAGAAAGATAAACCCACACAAAAAATTTTTTCAAAATATTTTTTAACCCGGACATATTTTGTCCGGGTTAACTTTTATAATGAACTTGCAGCTGCAAAAAAAGCGCTTTAAAAAACAAAGGAGGTTTTTAAGAATTGAAAACCGTTTACGGTGTTGATTCAGCCACACCGTCCAACAAACGGCTGAAAAACGGCTACACCCTGTACGATTGGGTGATGCGGCAAAAAGGATTCCCTCGGTTTTGGGGAAGAACGCTGTCGGGAGAG
>JAFSAC010000062.1 GCA_017442265.1 Clostridia bacterium
GTCTGCCGGCTCTTTACAATCGGCAGGATTTGCGTATACCGGGAACTCGCCGGCTTTGTTGTCGCTTACATCCAGACCGGCGACCACCGTGCAGTTATCCCGTGCGGCAATGAGACGAGCGAGAACCCCGCCCATTTTTCCCGATGCACCGCTTAAAATGATGTTGGTGCTCATACTGTTATCGCTCCTTAATCCATATACCCTTCGGCGCACAGCAGTTCAGCCAGTAGCATACCGCCGCCTGCCGCACCGCGCAGGGTGTTGTGGGAAAGACCGACGAACTTGTAATCGTACTGACTGTCCTCACGCAGACGGCCGAGCGACACTGCCATACCGCCTTCAAGATCGCGGTGCAGTTTCGCCTGCGGCATATTGTCCTCTTCAAAATAATGGAGGAACTGTTTGGGGGCGTGCGGAAGGTCCAGCTCCTGCGGACGGCCGCTGAAGCTGTTCCATGCTTCGATGATCTCTTCCTTGGTCGGCTTCTTTTCGAAACTGCAGTACACGGCGGCGAAATGTCCGTTGCTCACCGGCACCCGCAGACACTGTGCGGTAAAGGCCGGAGACTCAGCCGGGACGATCTCGCCGTTTTCAATGGTACCCCAGATTTTCAGCGGTTCTTTTTCGGATTTTTCTTCCTCGCCGCCGATGTAGGGGATGAGGTTATCCACCATTTCCGGCCAGGATTCGAAGGTCTTGCCGGCGCCGGAGATCGCCTGATAGGTGCAAACCAGCACCTTTTTCACGCCGAATTTATTCAGCGGATACAAGGCCGGCACGTAGCTCTGAAGCGAGCAGTTGGATTTCACCGCAATAAAGCCCTTTTTGGTACCCAGCCGCTTTCTCTGTGCCGGGATGATCTCCATATGACCGGCGTTAATCTCCGGAATGATCATCGGCACGTCGGGGGTGAACCGATGAGCGCTGTTGTTGGAGATGACCGGACATTCAGCTTTGGCATACGCTTCTTCCAGCGCACGGATCTCCTCTTTGCTCATATCCACTGCACAGAATACGAAGTCTACCTTACCGGCGACCGCGTCCACCTCCTGCGCGTTCATAACCACCATATCCGCAAACTGCTCCGGCAGGGGGGTGTCCATCGACCAACGGTTGCCGACCGCTTCTTTGTAGGTTTTTCCGGCAGAACGGGGGCTCGCCGCTAAAGCGGTGACCTCAAACCACGGATGATTGTCGAGCAGGGTCAAAAAACGCTGACCGACCATACCGGTACAGCCGATGACTCCAACCTTGTAATGACGCATAGTAAAACTCCCTTTCATCAAAACCGGGACAGCAATAAAATTTTGCTTTCACTGTCCGTTGACAAATTTGCCGTTCTATTGTACCATTAATCATTATGTATTGTCAATATCAAGAACAGGACGGAAATGGTATGCGCACAAGCGATTTTTATTACGATCTGCCGGAAGAGCTGATCGCCCAGGAACCGATTTTTCCGCGGGATGCTTCCCGGCTTTTAATGATGCACCGGGATTCCGGAGCGGTGGAGGATCGCACCTTTCGGGACGTTCTCTCCTTTTTGAAACCGGGCGATTGCCTGGTACTTAACGACAGCCGGGTGTTGCCCGCCCGTTTGTGCGGTCATCGGGAAACCGGCGCCGCGGTGGAACTGTTACTGCTCAACCCCTACGGTATGGATGAGTGGGAGGTGCTGGCCGGTCCCGGAAAAAAGGCGCGTCCGGGGGACGTGCTTACCTTTGGCGAGGGACTTCTGACGGCGGAAGTGCTGGAGATCGTCGAAGGGGGTAACCGCCGGGTGAAATTCCGTTACGACGGAAGCTTTTATGAGATTTTAGCTCGGATCGGACAGATGCCGTTGCCGCACTATATTAAAAAAGAACTGGCCGATCGGGAACGGTATCAGACGGTGTATGCCAAAGACCGTGGCTCGGCGGCGGCTCCTACGGCGGGACTGCATTTTACCCCGGAATTGTTACAGGAGATTCGGGATAAAGGGGTGGATATTGCCTTTGTTACCCTGCACGTGGGACTGGGTACCTTCCGCCCGGTGAAGGTGGACGAGATCACCGATCATACTATGCACGCGGAACACTACGCTTTGTCGGCGGAAAATGCGGCGATCATTAACCGCACCAAAGAGCGGGGCGGTCGGGTGATCGCGGTGGGGACCACCAGTTGCCGCACACTGGAAAGCATCGGGATGCAGGACGGCAAGATCCACCCGGCAGACGGTTGGACCGATATTTTCATCTATCCCGGTTATGAGTTTCAGGTGCTGGACGGTTTACTTACTAATTTCCACCTGCCGGAAAGCACCCTCATTATGTTGGTCAGCGCTTTTGCCGGGTATGATCACACCATGGCGGCCTATCACCACGCGGTAGAGGAAAAATACCGCTTTTTCAGCTTTGGTGATGCGATGCTTATTGTATAAGTGAAGAATGAATAATGAAAAATGAATGATGAAGAATTAAGGAGTGCCTTCGGCACGAATTATAAATTGTCGGCAGAGCCGACACCGAAATTATTCATTATTCAATATTCACTATTCATTGTTTACGGCATCACATATGCCGTAAACTTCGGTGATGCGATGCTGATATTGTAAAGCAGCTCACCTTTACAACAAACGAGGAGAGAACAGTATGTTAAAAGTCTTAAAGCAAGAGGGGCGTGCGCGCCGCTCCCGCTTTGAAACCCCGCACGGCACGGTGGAATTGCCCGGCTTTATGAACGTCGCCACCTGCGGCGCCATTAAAGGGGCGGTCTCCGCTTACGATTTGAAGGATATTAAGTGTCAGGTGCAACTGTGCAACACCTATCATCTGCATCTGCGCCCCGGCGACCAAACGGTGAAAGCGCTCGGCGGTCTTCATACCTTTACCGGGTGGGACGGCCCGATCCTCACCGATAGCGGCGGCTTTCAGGTGTTTTCGCTGTCGAAACTCCGCAAGATCAAGGAGGAGGGGGTATACTTTTCCTCTCATATCGACGGACGAAAGCTGTTTATCGGGCCGGAGGAGAGTATGCGGATCCAATCCAATCTCGCCTCCACCATTGCCATGGCGTTTGACGAATGTGTCGAAAACCCGGCGAAATACGAGTATGCTAAAGCATCCTGTGAACGGACCACCCGCTGGCTTGTCCGTTGCCGGGATGAGATGCGGCGGCTGAATTCCCTGCCGGACACCTTGAATCCCCGGCAGATGCTGTTCGGCATCAACCAGGGCTGTACCTATGACGACCTGCGGATCGCTCACATGAAGGAGATCGCCAAATTGGATCTCGACGGGTATGCGATCGGGGGTCTTGCGGTCGGGGAACCGGCGGAGGATATGTACCGGGTGATCGAAAGTGTGGAACCGTATATGCCGGCTGACCGCCCCCGATATCTTATGGGGGTAGGCACTCCCGAGAATATTCTGGAGGGGGTCAAGCGAGGGGTGGACCTGTTTGACTGTGTGATGCCGGCGAGAAACGCGCGCCACGCTCACGTGTTCACCTGGAGTGGTCACCGCAATATGCTGAATAAGAAATACGAGCTGGATACCGCTCCGCTGGACGAAGAATGTGACTGCCCGGTTTGCCGGAAGCATACCCGTGCGTATATTCATCACCTGTTTAAGGCGGGGGAGATGCTGGCGATGCGGCTGTGTGTGATGCATAACCTGTATTTCTATAACACCCTCATGGAAAAGATCCGGGAGAGCATCGAAGAGGATCGTTTTGAGCAGTTCTATCAGACCTATATCGGGGTGTTGGACCGGAGAATTTGATTTTTCTTGTGAATTTATTGTAAATTTTCCCTTTTTGCTTGCATTTGTACCGAAAAATCTGTATGATAACAGATAGAAATTATATTTAGGAAAGGTTAGGTTTTTACTATGAATCTGTACACCAACCTGTTGTCTGCGGATGCAGAGGGTCAAATCCAGGAGCTGACCGGCTTTGCCAAGTTTTTCGCTCAATACGGTTCTATCATTATGATCGTGGTGATGATCGCCATTATGTACTTCCTGATGATCCGTCCGCAGAAGAAAAAACAGCAGGAAGAGCAGAAGATGCGTAACTCCATTCGGGTGGGCGACGAGCTGACCACCATCGGCGGCATTACCGGCCGTGTGGTCAACATTAAGGACGACTCCCTCATCATTGAAACCGGCGCTGACCGGAACAAGATCACCATTAAAAAATGGGCGATCCAGTCGGTCGAAACCGTCCACGAGGATAACGATATGGTGGACGATGACGACGATGACGATATCTGATTTCGGCATAATTGCCTGAACTTCCGCATATAGTGCAGTAATAATGCACGCGGAGGAATGGTATGAAAGCACGCAGAGAAGGAAATCCCACTTGGCAAGATAGGATACGGCCGTGGCTACTTGGGGTGTTAACAGCGATATTGGTCGCCGGGCTCGCCCTGTTGATCACAGCGCTTTTGATGACCTTCCTTGATATGCCGTCCTTTGTTCCCACCGTGCTGTCGGTGCTGTCCGCGGCACTGGGCGCCTTGGTGGGAGGTCTGATAGCAGCACGTCTGTCCGGGAAGCAAGGGTTTTTCATGGGACTTTTGGTGGGGCTGTCGCTTTTTCTGTTGGTGCTGATTACCGGCTTGCTGATCCACCGTCGTGTTCAGATCGGTTTTTTGTTTATCAAATTGGCCGTTTTGCTGGTCTGCGGTATGGCGGGCGGTATGATCGGCGTAAACAAAAAATAATGGATGATACAGCAGGGTGGGTCTATGATCCACCCTGCTTATTTTCATATTTCCCTTTTCCCACGCATACATTGAATCAAAAGTATGTACGGAGGGATAGGTATGATGTGGACAACCTCGGTCCGTTTTGACCGCTGTCGCCGGTTTATCCGTTCTCATCAACGGCTGATGCTGTTTTTGAGCTTACTGATCGGCGGGGTGGTGATCGGCTGTTTGTTTTTTAAAGCGTATGGACAAGGGGAGACGGCTTACCTTAGTCGGGTGTTGACCCTGTCCCCGTTGTCGCCGGACGTGAAAGCGGTGCTGTCCGCTTTGTATCACTCCTGCTTTTTGCCGACCCTGTTGCTGGTGGTACTGTTTTTGAGCGGTCTTTCCGCCTGCGGTCTGCCGGTGGTGTTGGCGGTTCCCTTTTTCTTTGGGCTGGGGATCGGTATGAGCGAAGCGTATTATTACAGCACCGGTTGGCGTGGGGTGCTGACCGTTCTGCTGTTGTTGTTGCCGCCGTTGTTGCTGAAATCGGTGGCGCTGTTAATGGCATCGTCCGAATCGATGCGAATGACCCTGCTTTTCAGCCGTCAGCTGTTGGCAGGGCCGCCGTCTGACGACGGGATACACCCGCATTTTCGCTTGTACGTTCTTCGTTTCTTGATTTTTTTGCTCATTATCTTTGCCGCCGGGGTGGCGGACGTTTTATTGCGGCTATTATGCCAATCTTGGTTACTGTAAGGAGATGACACGGTGGGTTGGTTCGGTTTTGAAAAATTTTATACCCGTCCCGGTGCCGGGGTGTATAGAAACGCCCCGCAAAAGAAAAGCACGCCCCGTCGTTTTTTTGAGATTTTCGGGCGGAAATTCACCCGGCTGGTGCAGGCGAACCTGCTGTATATTCTGTTGTCTTTGCCGGTGTTGACCGGGGGATTGGCGGAAGCGGGACTTACCTTTATTACCCGGAGCGCGGCACGAGGAAAATTTGCCTACCCGGCGCACGACTTTTTCCGTACCGTTCGCCGCACCTGGAAGCAGGCGCTTCCCGCCGGGCTGATCACCTTATTGGTGAATGCGGTGCTGGGATTTAACGTGTACTTTTATGCCGGTCAGATCTTTTTCCCGGTAAACGGGGCCGCTCCCGTGAGCACCTGGCTGTTGCTTGGTGTTACTCTGCTCGGGATGCTGATCTTCAGCTTTATGAACTACTATGTTTCGCTGATGATCATTACCTTTGATCTGACCTTAAAGCAGATCTATAAAAATGCGGTATTATTCGCATTTTTTAACTTCAAACAGAATTTTCTCATCTTTTTATCGCTGCTCGGAACGGTGGCGGTAGCGGTGATGCCGATGCTGTTTGTGGATATTCGTATCTGGTTGATCGTGCTGGGGCTTTTGTATATTCTCATCTATCCCAGCTACCGGTCGTTACTCATTCAGATCACCGTTTTCCCGTTTATTAAGAAAACGATGATCGATCCGTATTATAAAGATCACCCGGATGCCGACCGCAAGGGAATGCGGGCGCTGGGACTGGAAGATACCGACCCGGACGCGGTCTTTTCCGACCGTCCGGAACAGGAAGGAGGGGACAAGCCGTGACCGAATCGCCGATCATTCTTATTTTGCTCGCAGGAGCGTGTGGCTTGTTGTTGGCGGTTATGGTGTTGTTGCTCGCCATTTGGCGCCGTATCGGAAAATCGAATAAAACCGCCGAAAAACTGGATGTTTTGCGGGAGGATATGGCCTCTCAATTGCGGCAGAACCGGGAGGAAAGCGGTCGCAGTGTCCAAACATCGGTGAAAACCATGGGGGAGATGTTGCTCACCGCCCAGGGAGAAGCGAACAAAGCGAATCTCGCCGCTATGGAAACCATTCGTAAATCGGTGCAGGAGGGTATGCACGAACTGCGGGCAGAAAACAGCCGTCAACTGGAGCAGATGCGTGGCACGGTGGATGAAAAACTGCAGAAAACCCTGGATGAACGGATTTCTCAATCCTTCAAAATGGTGAACGAGCGGTTGGAGCAGGTGTATAAGGGACTGGGCGAGATGCAGTCGCTGGCATCCGGTGTCGGCGACCTGAAAAAGGTGCTTTCGAACGTCAAGACCCGCGGTGTGCTGGGTGAGATTCAGCTTGGCGCCATTTTAGAGGAGATTTTATCCCCGGATCAGTATATCGCTAACGCGGTGACCAAACCCGGCAGTAAAAACTTCGTGGAATTTGCGGTGAAAATGCCGGGTAACGGGGAGGATACCGTGCTGTTGCCGGTGGATGCGAAATTTCCCGCGGATGCGTACAGTCAACTTATGGATGCGTATGATTCCGGCGACCCGGCGCTGATCGAAGCGACCGGGAAAACGCTGGAAACCCGTATCCGTCAGTTCGCCAAAGACATCCGGGATAAGTATATTGATCCGCCGCACACCACCGATTTCGGCATTATGTTCCTGCCGTTTGAAGGACTGTACGCCGAGGTGGTTCGTCGCGGCATGGTGGAACCGTTACAGCGGGATTACCACGTCAACGTCGCCGGACCGACCACCATGGCGGCGTTGCTGAACAGCTTGCAAATGGGCTTCCGCACTTTGGCGATCCAGAAACGCTCGGGAGAGGTGTGGAAGGTGCTGGGCGCTGTGAAAACCGAATTTGATAAATTCGGCGACGTCATCACCGTCGCTCAATCCCGCCTGGAACAGGCAAATGCCGAACTGGACAAGCTGGTCGGGGTACGTACCCGCCAGATTCAGCGGAAACTGTCGGCGGTGGCGACCCTGTCGGATACCGATGCCCGACAGATTTTAGAAACGGAAGCCGGAGAACTGACCGACCCGCAGGCATAACCCTTCTTGTCCCTGCCATATATTGCAGGGAAAGGAGAGAATGGTATGCCAAGCTTGTTTTTGAGTCCGTCTACCCAGGATGCCAATTTGTATGTTACCGGCGGAAGTGAAGAATACTATATGAACCTGGTGGCGGATGCCATGGAGCCGTATCTGATTGCCAACGGCATCGCTTTTACCCGCAACGACCCGTCCGGCACCGTCACCGATTCGATCAACCAATCCAATGCCGGAACCTACGACCTGCATTTAGCCCTCCATTCCAACGCCGCCGGTGCGGCGAATGCCGGCAACGTGCGGGGAACCGACGTGTATTATGCCGAGGGCAGTGATAACGGTCAGCGTGCTGCTTTTATCATTGCGGATAATTTCAAGGAAATTTACCCGATCCCCGATCGGGTGCGGGCACTCGCAACCACCCGGCTGGCGGAGGTGACCCGAACGGTGGCTCCGGCAGTGTTGGTGGAGATTGCTTACCACGATAACGTGGATGATGCCAATTGGATTATCAACAATATTCAGCCGATCGCCCGGAACCTGTCCGAATCGGTGACCACCTATTTCGGCTTGCCGTTTGTAGAGCCGATCCCGATCAGAACCGGTAGGGTAACGACCGCCGGTGGCTCGCTGAATATCCGGGCGTATCCGTCTACCGACGGCACCATTATCGGTTCTGCACCGAATGGCGCCACTTTGCAGGTTCGCGGTCGGTATGAGGATTGGTACGTGGTGGATTATAACGGACTTCTCGGCTATGCAAACAGCCGATTTATCAGTGTCACATAAATCAAAGGAAGGGAAGAATAAGAATGGAAAAAATTCTCAGTTTGCTGGATACCAATGCGCGTTTGACCCATGCGGAGCTTGCTACTATGCTGAATAAAAGTGAGGCGGAAGTCGCCGCTCAAATGGCACGCTTAGAAAAGGAAGGGGTCATTCGCGGTTATAAAGCGGTCATTGATTGGGAACGCACCGACCGGGAACATGTCACTGCGTTGATCGAACTGAAGGTCACCCCTCGTCGGGACACCGGCTTTGACGGACTGGCGGAAAAGATTATGACCTTTGAAGAGGTGGAATCGCTGTATCTGATGTCCGGCGGCTTTGATCTGATGGTGATCGTCAACGGCCGTACCTTCAAGGACGTGTCGCTGTTTGTTGCCCGCCGTTTGTCCACGTTGGAATCGGTGGTGTCCACCGCTACCCATTTTGTGTTACAGCGGTATAAGGACCGGGACGTTCTTTTTTTGCAGGATGAGCAGGACGAGAGGGGAGCCGTTTAAAGAATGGATTATCAAAAATTGTTAAATCCGACGGTGCTGGATTTGAAACCCTCCGGCATCCGCCGATTTTTCGATATCGCCGCCGAGGTGGAGGATGTGATCTCCCTCACGATCGGCGAACCGGATTTTTCCACCCCGTGGCATATCCGGCAGGCGGGGATCGAAACGCTGGAAAAGGGAAAAACCTGGTATAGCGCCAATGCCGGTATGATTGGTTTGCGGGAATCGGTCAGCCGTTACTGTGAGCGGCATTTTTCCCTTCGGTACGACCCGATAAATGAGGTGGTCATCACCATTGGCGGCAGTGAAGCGATCGATATGACCCTGCGCGCGGTACTGCGCCCGGGGGATGAGGTGCTGATCCCCGAACCCTGTTTTGTGTGTTATGCGCCGCTTGCTACTTTAATGGGAGCGACCCCGGTGTCGGTGGAAACCAAAGCGGAAGACGGTTTCCGCCTCACCGCAAAAGGGCTGCGGGAGGCGATAACGAAGCATACCCGGGCGCTGATCTTCCCCTTCCCGAGCAATCCGACCGGAGCGGTGATGCGCCGGGAACATCTGGAGGAGATCGCTGCTGTTTTGCGGGACACCGATATTCTCGTCATTTCGGATGAGGTGTACGGAGAACTGACCTACGGAGAAAAACCGCACGAAAGCATTGCCGCTATCGACGGTATGTGGGAGCGGACGGTCCGTATCAGCGGTTTTTCCAAAGCGTTTGCGATGACCGGCTGGCGGATCGGCTACGTCTGTGCCCCCGAACCGATCGCAAAACAGATATTAAAATTGCATCAGTATGCGATTATGTGCGCCCCCACCACCGCCCAGTATGCGGCGATCGAAGCGCTGGAGAACGGGGATGAGGACGTGGCTGCTATGCGTAGCGAATACGATATGCGCCGGCGGTATATTTTAAGCCGTCTGCAGGAGATCGGACTTTCCTGTTTTGAACCGGAGGGGGCTTTCTACGTGTTCCCGAGCATCCGGGAAATGGGATTGTCGTCGGAGGAATTTTGCACCCGTTTGCTGAAAGAAAAGCACGTGGCGATCGTCCCGGGTAACGCGTTCGGGGAGAGCGGGGAAGGGTTTGTCCGTATTTCCTATTGTTATTCGCTCAAACACATCACGACGGCACTGGATCTGATAGAAGAGTTTATCAAAGGAGAGGGAAAAGCGTGAAGGTGACGGTGAAAGCCCCGGCTAAGATCAACTTAACTCTCGAAATCACCGGCCGTCTGCCGAATGGGTATCATACGGTGGAAATGGTGATGCAGGCGATTGATCTTACTGATACCGTATCGGTTCAACCGGGGGAAAACGGATTATCGCTGACCCTGTCCGATCCCACCTTGCCGGTGGATGAGCATAACACGGTGTATAAGGCGGCAAAGCTGTACTGTGAAGCGGCCGGCATCCGGCCGAATTTTCGCCTGGAGGTTACCAAAAACATTCCGATGCAGGCCGGTCTTGCCGGTGGTAGCGCGGATGCGGCGGCGACCTTGGTGGCGCTGAATACCTTGTGCGATCACCGGTTGTCCTTGGAACAGCTGTTAGAGATCGGCGCCGCGGTGGGTGCAGACGTTCCGTTTTGTCTGGTGGGCGGCACGAAACTTGCCACCGGTATCGGTACCACCTTATCTCCCTTGCCGGCGATGCCGGACGGGTTTATTGTGGTGTTAAAACCGGCCGTCGGGGTATCCACGGCGGAAGCGTATCGGGCGGTGGATGCCAAAACCTTTGAGAGAAAAACCGCCGAAAAGATGTGCCGGGCGCTGGAGAGCGGCAACCTTGCCGCCGTCGGTCGGGAAATGTATAACCGTTTTGAGGAAGCGATGCCGATTACTGACGTGGAAACCCTCGTTTCCCGGCTGGAAGAATTGGGTGCTCTTGGTGCCTGTATGACCGGGAGCGGTTCGGCGGTGGTCGGTCTGTTTGACACCGAATCGGCGGCAAAAACCGCCGAACAGGCGCTGAAATCCCTGTGTCAGCAGACAGCGGTGTGTTCTCCCTGTTCTACCGGGCCGATTGTTGTATAAAGACAAAATACCCGTCCATACTGTTGGTAACAAATGGAAAACCAACAGAAGGACGGGTGTTTTTTATGAAACGGTGGATGAAAGCGCTGATCGGTGGGGTGTGTCTTTGCCTGTTACTGTCGCTGTGCGGCTTTACCGGGGAATGTGAAAAGATTCGGGACCGGGTGGTGCGACTGCATATTCTGGCCAATTCCGATTCGGATGAGGACCAGGCACTGAAATTGAAGGTGCGGGATGCGGTGACAGCGGCGGCCGCCGGCTGGCTGGATGATGCTGAAGGGGAAGGGGAAGCGCTTCAAAAAATGGAGCGGTATCTGCCGGAACTGCAAGAGGTTGCTCAGCAAACGGTGTATGAGGAGGGGTGTTCTTACCCGGTGACCGCTACCCTCTGCCGGATGCATTTTGATACGAGAGAGTATGATGAAGTCACCATGCCGGCAGGAATTTATGATGCGGTGCGGTTTACGATCGGGGAAGGACAAGGGAAAAATTGGTGGTGTGTCATCTATCCGCCGATGTGTATTCACTCGGCTGTGAAGCAACAGACCCTCTCGGACGTGCTGAGTCCCCGCCAGATGTCTATTGTGACCGGAGAAGGTGGCTTTCAGATTCGGTTTAAACTTTTAGAGATATTTCAGTGGCTGGTCGAGCGGTTTTAAGTTAGACAAAATGAGAATTTTCTCTTGACAAACCGACAGGGATAGTGTATGATAAGTCCTGCGGTTTTGAACAACCGCGGTGTATGCACCATTAGCTCAGTTGGTAGAGCACCTGACTCTTAATCAGGGTGTCCCGGGTTCGAGCCCCTGATGGTGCACCACCCGGCCCGTTGGTCAAGTGGCCTAAGACTCCGGCCTCTCACGCCGGCAACACGAGTTCGAATCTCGTACGGGTCACCAAAAACACCCTTTGTCTTCGGACAAAGGGTGTTTTTCAATGAAACGATTTTTGACAGTCGAGGAAGGATTCGCTATGAAACGAATTGCCAGTTTTCGTGTCGATCATGATAAGCTCGAAAAGGGTATGTATATCTCCCGTACCGACGGGGACGTGGTGACCTACGATATCCGTATGAAGAAACCTAACGGCGGTGATTACCTCTCTTATGGAGCGCTGCATACCTTTGAGCATCTGTTCGCCACCTTTGTTCGCAACAGTGCGGTCAGCGACCAGGTGATCTACGTCGGCCCTATGGGTTGCCGCACCGGGTTTTACTTTTTACTGCGGGATGCGGTGACTTCCGAACAGGCGATTGACCTTGTGCGGGACTGTTTTGCGTTCATTCGCGACTTTGAAGGGGAGATTCCCGGCAGTCAGCGCCGGGAATGCGGTAACTACCTGGAGCACGATCTTCCGGGCGCTAAAGAGGCGGCCGCGGATATGCTGTCGGTATTGAAAAACTGGACCGCAGAAAATTTAACCTACCAAGCGTAAAGAAAAATCCGGGAGCAATCAGCTCCCGGTTTTTTCATACCTTGTGATCCCGATACTGTGACGGGGTGAGCCCGGTAAAGGATTTGAAGGTGCGGTTGAAGGTGTTGACCGCCGAAAACCCGCTTTGGAAGGCGATATCCGCCATACTGCAGTTTGGGTCGTTTAACAGCGCTTTGGCGCGGTCGATCCGGTAGAGGGATAATAAACTTCTAAAATTGATGCCGGTCAACTCGTGTAGCGTATGGGACAGATATTTTTCGTTGTACCCGAACCTCTGCGCCACCCCTTTTAAGGTGATGTTTTCGGTGTGGTGGGCCGAAAGGTAAGAGATGACCTTTTGATACAGTAGCCCGTCGGATGCCTGGGAACTTTCAAACGTCGATTGCCGGATGACCTGGTCGCCTATCAGGTGCAGACAGCCGCAGAGGAAAACGGTGTTTTTCCGGTCGGTCTCAGCGAGCGATTCGATCAAGCCGGACAACGCCGACACCTCCACCGGGGTGGGAATCAGCCGCCGGTTTCCCATTTCTTTCAGTACGAGCGGAATGAGATCGTTGGAGAACACCGCGCACAAAACCCGGGTGTCGCGGCAGGTGTATCCGTGTACAAAGTTCGGCGGAATGAATAGCAGATGCTTTTCGGGGATGCGGTACGGCTTGCCGTTGACAAATACCTCCGCCGCCCCGGATTTCACGTATAAAAACTCGCTGTATTCGTGCAGATGAGGGTCCACCAAAAATTGATCGTGCCATAGACAGCGGAACTCATAATTCCCGCCGAAATTCTCCCGCTGGTATTTCAAAGCGCTCACCCCACCTAACTTTTTGGATATATTTTACCCTCTTATCATCCGTCTGTCAATGGCGGTGCGAAAAAGGAGGAGGGGTAGACCGAATGGGGCTCTAAAGGGTCCATATCCGACAGCGCCTGATCGGTGAGTAAGATTCCCCGCCGGATCGCACGCCGACCGAACCGTTGCCGCAGCTCGTCCGCCGTGCTGTCGAGGGTCTCCTGCCGCAAAAGGGCGGTCACCTCCGGGAAAAAGGATAACTGATCGGCATTTTCCGGGGACAGCCGGGAGGCGCGAACGCTCAGCGCCCGCACCGGCTTGTCCTCTATCGGATGAACGGCAAACAGGTGATACACCGCTTCAAATAACGGCTTTACCGCCCGGCAGGGGTAGGGGAGCGGCATCTGTCGCTCGTAGTGAGAGAGGGTGTGATCCTTGATGCCGACGGTGACGGTGCGGCAGACAAGTCCTTGCTGCCGCAACCGGGTGGACACCGTCTCGCAGAGAAGATACAGGACCAGCTTTACCTCCTCCGGGGTGGTCAGATCCCGTGGCAGGGTAACGCCGTTACCGACCGATTGAACCTGGGCGGGCGCGTTGATCCCCGCCACCTCCGACCGGTCCAGCCCGTTGGCAGACTGCCAGAGCAACACCCCGTTTTTCCCCAATAGATGATGCAAAAACTCTTGGTTGGCCTGCGCCAGTTCGCCAATGGTGCGGATGCCACAGCGGCTGAGCTTCCCGGCGGTAGACCGGCCGACGTATAACAGATCGGTAGCCGGGAGCGGCCACACCAGTTCTCGGAACCGATCCTCCGGGATGACGGTGGTCGCATCCGGTTTTTTCATATCGCTCCCGAGTTTTGCAAATATCTTATTGTAACTCACCCCGACCGACACGGTGAGTCCGAGTTCCTTTCGAATTCGTTCCCGCAATCGGTCGGCGATCTCCCGCCCGTCCCCGAACCGGCGGCTGGCGGTCACGTCCAGCCAACATTCGTCCAGTCCGAACGGCTCCACCTGATCGGTGTATTCGGCGTATATCTGCCGGGCGATGCGGGAAAATTCCTGATACCGATCGTATTCGGGAGGGAGAAGGATAAGCTCCGGACAGCGCTGCTTTGCCATCCAGATCGGTTGTCCGGTGGTGACCCCGCACCCTTTAGCCGGTTCGTTTTTGGCTAAAATGATGCCGTGCCGTACCTCCGGATTGCCGCATACCGCCACCGGCCGTCCTTTGAGAGAGGGCTGGTTTAGGCAGGAAACCGACGCGTAAAAATTATTCAGATCGCTGTGCAGAATGACCCGTCCCACGGCATTCCCCTCCAAAAAGAACATTTGTTCGTTTTTATAGTATACCGCAGAGTTCGGAAAATGTAAAGAGGAAAATAGGTCGCTTTAGAAAGTTGTCAAAATAACTGGACTTTGGTGGGAAAAACAGGTATACTAAAGGAGTAGATTACATACGTCGGGGAGGACGGATCGTATGAAATTGCTGAAAAAGGTGTTGCCGTTTTTGCTGACGGTGTGCTGTGTGTTGTCTTTTGCCGGTTGTGGAAATACGGAGGATGCCGTTTCCGACCAGGCGCCGGCTCCGGCGTTGCAGATTTCCTCCCTCTTGACCCGGGAGGAAGTGTATACCGCGACCGGCTTTTCGGTCGGGGAACCTATGGACTTTGCCGACGGCGGGGTGAATTATTACTCGCCGGACGGAAGCTGTTCGGTGTATATCGGCTGTCAGGAGGTAACGCTCGACGGCTTTGATGCGCTCACTGCCAATTTCATCAATAACGGAATGACCCTGACCGAAGCCCCGGCATTGGGGGAAAAGGCGCTGTGGTGTGAAGAGGCGTTGGAACTGCTGGTGTATGCAGACGGTTATGCGCTGGACCTGGTGGTGGAATACGGGAGTTCCCGCCCGAACGACAGTCTGCTCGCGGCGCGTCATCTGGCGGCGCTGCTCCTGGAGGATTTATGATTACTTTTGAAGAGCTAAAGCATAACGAAACGGTGAACACCTATATCCGCCAGGCGGATGCCTCGCTGGTGGCTTTGGGGTATACCGAGCATAGCTTTGCCCACGTGACCCACGTGGCGGAAACGGCCGCTTACATTCTCGAAACTATGGGTTATTCCGAGCACGATATCGAGATCGCGAAAATTGCGGCGTATCTTCACGATATCGGCAATCTCGTCAACCGGGTGGATCATTCCCAGAGCGGAGCGGTCATGGCGTTTCGGATTTTGGATGAAATGGGTATGAACCCGACCGACCTTGCGACGGTGGTCACCGCGATCGGTAACCACGACGAGGGAACCGGGGTGCCGGTGAACGCGGTGGCGGCGGCGCTGATTTTAGCGGATAAAAGCGACGTGCGCCGGAGCCGGGTGCGGAACCAGGACCCCACCACCTTTGATAGACACGACCGGGTGAACTATTCGGTGGAAAAATCACAGCTTCGGATCAATACCGATAAGACCTTGATTAAGCTGAAATTGCAGGTTGACCCCCGTTTCAGTTCGGTTATGGATTATTTTGAGATTTTCCTCGGTCGGATGACCATGTGCCGCCGCGCGGCGGAAAAACTGGGATTGCAGTTTAAACTGATCATCAACGAACAGCCGTTGATGTAACCGCTTTTGCACCCGGATTTTCATAGGAAAATTATATTTTTGGGATGAAACCTCTTGACAAATTCCGTTTCTTGGGGTAATATGGACAACGGACTTTGAAAAGAGTTCCTTTGGGGGCGTAGCTCAGCTGGGAGAGCGTACGGTTCGCATCCGTAAGGTCGAGAGTTCGATCCTCTTCGTCTCCACCAAAAAGAAAAAAGACACCCATACGGGTGTCTTTTTTCTTTTCGCTGTAGTGACTTGAGGAGCGAACCGTAAATCCGTTAGGATTTACTTCGGTTTTGCCAGCACTCGCTATAAAATAGTAATCATTTATCGCAAAACCAACGATCCTCTTCGTCAAGACACCCATACGGGTGTCTTTTTTCTTTTCGCTGTAGTGACTTGAGGAGTGAACCGTAATTCCGTGCCTTGCACGGAATTACTTCGGTTTTGCCGCAGTTGTTTCAAATTATCGCTCGTGTGGCGCAAAACCAACGATCCTCTTTGTCAGACACCCATACGGGTGTGTTTCTCGGATTTTATTTGAATAATATTTGCTTTTCACCCACCCGTTTGTTATAATGAAAAAAATGTTTTAGGGAGTGGTAGGTATGGAGCGACTGAATAGTTTTATTTCGATTGCGGCGGTGAACAGTACCGACGAGTTTAAAGCATCGGCAGACTTTGTGTGTTTGGGAGAACACGACGAACTCATCATTCAGCAGGCGATCGATTCTTGTATCGAACAGGGTAAAAACCTGTATCTTTATAACGGTCGCTATCAGATCGACGGCTTTTACGATTTTGGAGACGGAGGTCCTTTGACCGCTTTTCGGTTTCCGAACGCGCACCGGGAGATTATCGTGCGCGGCCAGAATCACGAATACGGCTTCCAAAAATCCTTTGATAACGGGGTTGTTCTGTACGTTTCCGAAGAAGCGCTAAACACGATCGGGGACACCCCGGTGGACGTACTGCGGAGCACCTGGACCCCCAAAGGCATTCAAAACGGATCGAATCTCAATCTTGAAAACCTCGCGGTGGTACTGGCGAATAATCAGCATCCTATTCGCTGTATCGATCTGCGGCGCACCGACCGGGTGGAGGTCAAAAACGTATCGCTCATTTCCTATGGCGATGAAATGATTAACAACCGCGCCGGTCTGCATATTCCGCCGTCGGTACCGGCTGTTGGCTGTATCGGTCTTACTATGACCGACGGCAGTAACTATAATTACAGTAACTATACCAATGTTCATACCTGGGGCTTTGACGAGGGCATTCAGGTCGGCGGGGAACACGTGGTGTGCGTCAACTGCGGTGCCACCATTGGTCGCTACGGTTTCACCTTTGGCAACTATGAAGCCAACTGCGGTTGTAACCACCCGATCACCCTTATTAACTGTTTAGACGAACGGAATATCCACCTACCGCTGTTCGGTCGCTTTTGTGGGGATAACGCTCCTGCCCCGGATAATCGTCGTCTCGTCGGCGAGCAGGAGGTCACCCTCATTGGTTTTAACATCGAACGCCTGGCCTGCCGCACCCCCGGCGGCGAGGTAGGGGACCTGATGCGCGAAGTGGTTCCCGGAAGCTGGAAAGGGAATATCGATTTCACCGCTCAGCCGGCTTGGAATCAGGTGAATGAAAAGAACTTCCCCGTTTGGGAAAACGACGGTTCCGGTGTAGGGATCAAGACCCGGAATAACTGCCATAAAACGGTGTGTGACACCGCCGAACGGCTCAGTTACTTCCCGATGCTCGGTCAGCAGATTTTTGATACCGATCTCAATAAAATGGTGGTGTGCATCGACCCTCAAAATAAAACCTGGGTGGATTTCAACGGGAACCGCGTGTAATACGGATTTTTTACGGTGGCAAGGATTTTTCCTTGCCACCGTATTTTTTGAATTTTCCGGCAAATTTCCTCATTTGCGGTATTCCTTTTTGTCGAAAGGTGTGCTATACTGAAATAGATAGTAGATAAGTATATACTTTATTAGGCGAAAAGGGGTTGGCGGTTATGCCGCAGGAAAAACCGATGAAAGAAAAACGGGAAACCGGAGGAGAACTCCGAGAGGATATTATCGCCGGTCGGAACGCGGTGGCTGAAGCGCTGAAATCCGGCCGTCCGATCGACACCGTCTGGATCGCGAAGGGCACCCACACCGGGAGTTTGCCGGTGCTGATTGCCCAATGCCGCAAACTCGGCATCCCGGTGAAAGAAACCGATAGCCGGAAAATGGATTCGCTCGCGCAGAATCATCAAGGGGTGCTGGCGTTTGCCGCCTGCAAACCGTATGCGGAACTGGAAGATTTGTTTGAACTTGCCAAACAGCGGGAAGAACCGCCCTTTTTCATTCTGTGTGACGGACTGGAAGATCCGCATAACCTCGGTGCGATCCTGCGTACCGCCGAAGCGTCCGGCGCTCACGGAGTGATCATTCCTCAGCGCCGCGCGGTGGGACTTACCGCCACGGTGTATAAAGCGTCAGCCGGTGCGGTGGAATACGTCCCGGTGGCGAGGGTAAATAACCTCACCGACACCATTCGTCTTTTGAAAGAACGCGGCTTGTGGGTGTACGGACTGGATATGCAGGGGAGTGCTTGGTGCTCCACCGATCTTTCCGGCCCGGTGGCGCTGGTGGTCGGCGCTGAAGGACGCGGCATCAGCCGCTTGGTACGGGAACAATGCGATCAAATGGTCTCCTTGCCGATGCAGGGGAATATCCAGTCGCTGAACGCTTCGGTCGCCTGCGGCATCGTGCTGTTTGAGGTGATGCGACAGCGCAAAGGGTTGCCGGCTGTCGCCCCGAAAGGAAAATAAGAAAGCTAAAATCCACCGAAAGGATGGACCGCTATGAACGATAACGAATTGTTGGAAGAATTGTTAAAAGGGTATTCCACCATTCCTGCTCAAAAGGGTAAGGACGAGGAGGAAAAAGGGGAGGAGCCGGAAAAGGCACCTCTGTTTGAGTCCTCCGAACCCGAACCGATCGTGGAACCCGAACCGATCGTGGAACCCGAACCGATCGTGGAACCCGAACCGATCGTGGAGCCGGAACCGGTTGAGGATGTCCGGGTGTCCCCCTTGGACGCGCCGACCCAGGTGATCACCCTGGACGATAAGACGGAACCGGATTTGGAGCCGGAGGAAGACCCCTTTGACGGGCAGATGACCTTCTCGGATTTTGTGCCGGAAGAGGAACAAGAACCGGAACCGGAAGAGGAAGAGGGACCCAGCTGGGAAGAACAGCTGATCGAAACCCGAAAGGAAAAGATCCGGGATTTCCAGATCAAACAAAATCGAGAAAACAGCGACTTCCGATATATGGGAGAGGAAGAGCCGGATGATTTTCCGGGCGGTGTACCGGCCGAAGATCGGTCGGATGCTGACCGGGAGGATGACCCGGACAACTCCGCTTCCGAAAAACGGCATTTCACCGGCGATTTCACCGATTTTGAACAGGTGGAGGATATCCGAGCGGAACTGGATCATCGGTACCGTGGCGGGCGTTTCCGCCTGTGGCTGGCGGCGGCGGCAGAACTGTTGTTGCTTTGGAGCGAGGGGACCGTTGCCGTGTACGGTCAACCCACCCTGGCGCCCTCCTTGTTTGTCATCTTAAATGCGGTATTGTTTGGTGCGATGATCGCACTGCTGTATCCGATGCTCCGGCAGGGTGTGACCGCCCTGTTGCATAAGAAACCAAATGCGGATACCGTTCCGGCGGTCACTTCCGCTATGGTGGCACTGCACACTTTGTTGCAGTTCTTCCATTTGTCGGCGGTAGAAAGCGGGGAGGCGATGTTGCTCACGGCGGTTGGCGGTTTACTGCTTCTTTTGTGCGGTCTGGGTCACTTGCTCAAGAATAACCGTGTCCGCCGCAACTTTGAAGCGGTGTGTAAACCGGGTGAAAAGATCGCCGCCTCCATGATTCAGGACGAGCATTCCGCTACCGAGATCGGCCGTCATGCGGTGGTAGCCGGTATTCCGCAGGTCGCCTTTTTCCGCCCGGTCAGTTTCCTTGACGATTTTCTCGCCAACTCGTATATGGACGACGGTTATGATCAACTGATGCGGCGGTATCTGCCGATCGGCGCGGCGGGGGCTGTGGTGATCGGTATCGTGAGCGGGATTGCCGGCGGTAGCTTTTGGACCGCCCTTACCGGATTGGTGGCATCCCTTTGCGCCATTCTCCCGGCGGCATCCCTCGCCCTTAATCTCCCGCTTCTGAGAGAATGTCGCCGCCTGCTCAAAACCGGAAACCTTCTGTGCGGCTTTGCGGCGGCGGAACGGTTCGGAAAGCTGGACGGTGTTGCGCTGGACGTTTCCGACCTGTATCTGCAAAACAGCGTGGCTTTACACGGTATCCGCACCTTTGGGGATGCCCGGATCGACGAAGTGATTATGGATGCGGCTTCGGTCGCGGTTCGTACCGACGGTCCGCTTGCCGGTCTGTTCCTTCGCATTATTGAGGATAAAACCGAGATTTTACAGCCGGTGGAAAATCTGGTATTTGAACAGGATATGGGCTTTTCCGGCTGGGTCGGCGGTCGCCGGGTGCTGGTCGGTAATCGTAAATTGCTCGAAAACCACGGTGTGTATACCCCGTCGAGTGATTATGAACGCAAGTATAAAAAGGACGGCCGGGAACTGGTGTACCTGTCTATCGCCGGCGAATTGTCTGCGATGTTCATTATCAGCTATCTGACCGACCCGATTGTCGCCGAAGCGCTGCACGGTCTGCAAAAATCGAAGATATCGCTTCTTATCCGTTCCTGTGACCCGAACGTCACCGAACAGAGCATCTGCGTCGGTTTCCAGTTGGATGATTACTACGTGGATCTGCTCAGCGCTTCGGCCGGCCGTTTGTATGATAACCTTCGGCATACCGATATCGATCGGGTGTCGGCGGGCGCCGCAGTGAACGGCACGGTGGAAGGAATTGCCGATCTGTTGATCGGTTGCCGCCGCCTGCGTACCGGCGGGATGATCGCCATGATCCTGCAGATCGCTTTTGGTATCATCGGCGGGATCTGGTGTCTTGCTTCTGCTTTCTCCGGTGGGGTGGCGGGCGTACCGCTTCTGCTCTTTGTAGGTATAGCGGCGCTCCTGTCCGTATTACCTTCCTTCTTTCAGCGGTAAATAAATGAAAAACGCCCGACGGGAATGATCCCGCCGGGCGTTTTGTTTTTTATTTTCCCCTTCGCCGGAACAGAGAGATGACCGAACAGATGACAAACAGGATACCGTTGACCGCCACCACCGTAGACCCGGCCGGGAAGTTGAGCAGATGTGCCGTGACAGCGCCGGTGAAAAAGCAGAAAAGGGAGAATGCCGCCGCCGTGATGACCACCCCGCGGAAACTGCGGCACAGCCGCATGGCGCTGAGCGCCGGAAACACGATGAGCGCCGAAATAAGCAAGGTCCCCATCATCCGCATCCCGAGCACGATGGTCACAGCGGTGAGAACGGCGAGCAGGGTGTTGTACCACCCGACCGGCACCCCGCTGGCACGGGCGAAGGTCTCGTCAAAGGTGACCGCAAACAGCTTGTGATAAAACAGCACGAATAACAGCAGTACCGCCACCGCCACGATAATACTTCCCACCGCATCCGCGTGCCGGATAGTGAAGATATTACCGAACATAAAGTTGGCGAGGTCCACGTTGGTGCCGGCGCGGTAGGTGACGATATACCCGATCGCCAGCGCCAAGGTGGCGATCACCCCGATGGCGGCATCGCCTTTCACCCCGCTGTTTTCATTCAAACGGAGCAACAGGAATGCGGCAAGGATCATCACCGGAATGGAGATGTATAACTGCCACTCGGTCACCCCAAGTCCGGCGGCGACCGCCAGCACCGCAAACCCCACATGGGACAATCCGTCCCCGATCATTGCGTATCGCTTGAGTACCAACGACACCCCAAGTAATGCGGCGCAGAGGGACACCAGCGCCCCGACGATGAGCGCCCGCTTCACAAAATCCAAAGCGAGAAAGGAGGAAAGCTCCGACCAAAACGCTGTCATCATCCGTTCCCTCCTTCCAAAAACCGCCGCCCGACCGGGCATTTGGCATATTCCGCCGCCGTGCCGAAAAAGACCGGCTCCCGGTTGAGATGCAGAATGTGGGTCGCGTATTTCATCGCGGCCGGAATAACGTGAGAGATCATCAAAATGGTGATGCCGGATTGATGTAGCTTGTCAATGAGCGGGTATATCTGAGCGGTAATGGTGGGATCCAGTCCCGCTACCGGCTCGTCTAACAGTAATACCCGGTCGGTTGCACACATCGCCCGGGCAAGTAACACCCGTTGCTGTTGTCCGCCGGATAATGCGTGAAACGGACGGCGGGCGAGATGCTCGATTTCCAACACTTCTAAGGAATGCTGAAGCCGTGCTTTTTCCGCTTTGGTGAAAAAGGGACGGAAAGGAGAACCGCGAAGCCCCGATCGCACCACCTCCTGCACGGTGGCAGGAAAATCCTGCCCGAGGGTGGATTGTTGCGGCATATACCCGATGCCGGCACGGGTCAACCCCTGCCCGAACCAGATATGCCCCGCAGTCGGCTTTTTCAGTCCCAGTAATGCTTTCATTAAGGTGGACTTGCCCGATCCGTTTTCTCCGACGATGCAGAGATAATCACCGGCGTTCACCTCCATAGTGAGGTGCTCTACCACCGTTTTCCCTTCATAGGATAGATTTAAGTCGTGACATCCGATCAAGGCCATTCAGTTCAGCACCTCCTTCAAAGCATCTACATTCTTTTGCATCAGTGAAAGATAGGTTTCCCCATTGTCAAAATCCTGCTGGGTGAGGTTGTGACAACTGTAAAAGGTTTTTACTTTACACCCGGTATTTTCCGCAATGGTGCTTGCTAAGGCCCCGGCCGACAGTTCCATTTGAAATACCGCCGGAATCTGCTCCTTTTTCACCGTGTCAATCAAGAATTGCACGGTAGCACTGCTCGGTTCCACCGAAGCGGCACACCCAGAAAAGGCGGCGTAATAGGTCAGATCGTACGCTTTGCAGAAGTATAACAGCGGGAAGCGATCCGCCACCACCACGGTGCGGCGGGAAGCGGTATTGACCGTCTGTTCAAACTCCGCATCTAACGTCTGCAATTTCGTGATATACGCCGAGGCATTGGTGCGGTAAGCTTCCGCATTGTTCGGGTCGATTTTGCCCAGCGCCGCTTGAAGCGCTTTCACGATCGTAATCGCATTTTCGGGATCGGTCCACACGTGCTCGTCGTATTCGGTTTCTCCGTGATGCTCTTCGTGATCGTGTTCCATACCCTCTACCGTTTCGGTAGCCAGGGGATTTACCGTATCCATTAATGAGATCACCGTTTTGTGTTCGGTATCCACCGATTGCAACACCCGGTCGATCCAGTTGTCCGATTCTCCGCCGCCGTATACGAACAGATCGCATTCGTGGATTTTGAGAATATCCTTCGAGGACGGATCGTAATCGTGGCTTTCCTGTCCCGGCTTTAATAACAGGGTCAGTTCGATTTGCTCTGCTCCGGCGGTGATCTCCCGGAGAAAATCATACGGCGGGAAGAGGGTGCAGACCACCGATACTTTGTTTTTCTTTTCGGCCGTCGCACCGCATCCGATCAAAGCAGATAAGCACAGCACAATCATACAAAGGGCAATCGCCCGGACCGTCTTATTTTTCATATCGTATCCTCCGTCTGTCCTTTGCCGCAGGCGGCACAATGCCCGAATAGCACCGTTTGTTGTTCGTCCACCTGAAAGGCACAACTGCTGAGCACGTCTTTGAGCACCGTGCTGGACACCGCATCGTCCAGATGAAGGAGCTGTCCGCAATCCACACATTTGAGATGAAGATGACCGTCGTGGTGACTACAGCCCACCGCCTGATACACAAACTGCCGGCTGTTTCCACGCACAAACCGTTTGACGTCACCGCTTTCCACCAGTTGGGTGATCAGGCGGTAAACGGTGCTTTTTCCCGGCGCGTGCGGTCCGGTGAGGGAGCTTGCGATCTCCTCCACCGTAAAAGCGGCATCGGTATGCTCCTGCAGAAAATCGTACAACCTTTGTTTTTGAACGGTATGATACGCCATAGCGGTCTCCTTATCCTCTCAAATTGAGAATAATTCTCATTTTCATCCACTATACCATATCCCGCTTCGCTTTTCAACGGTTTTTTCGGTCGAAACCGCTGTTTTTTTGCGGGACTTGCCGGGTTTCTTTCGGAAAGGGGCATACTGAGGATATAAATACCGATAAGGAGAGGAAAAGAATGGACAAAAACAAGAAAAAAGACCCCTTTGCAACGGTGGAGGAAGCGACTTCGGCGATTATGGGACAGCCGGAGGATTCGTTTGAATTGCTTCATAAATACGGCACCTATAATATTCAGCCCACCAACGACTCGGACAACGAATTTCCCGAGATCGCCCAAGGTATCCCGACCGAAAAACTGGGTAGGGAAGTAACCCCTAAACGGGAACAGTAAGTTTTTGACATCGCGTAAATTTATTCACGAAATTGGCGGAAAACGGTCGACTTTTTGGAACCGGTGTGGTATAATCCCCCGAGTGATAATGTAAAGGAGGGGATGCCGGTGGCGACCTTATTGTTAATGGTGATCTATATAGCGTTTATCGGGCTCGGCATCCCGGATTCGCTGTTCGGGGCGGCATGGCCGGCAATATACGGCGAATTTTCCCTTCCGATGTCCTATGCGAATTTTGTCTCCATGACCAATGCCGCCTGCACCTTTTTGTCCAGTTTGATGAGCGCGCGGCTCATTAACCGTTTCGGAACCGCCAAGGTGACGGCGGTGAGCACCGCACTGACGGCGGTTGCTCTGCTTCTTCATTCCTTTGCGGGGAGCTTTTGGGCACTGCCGCTGCTCGCCGTTCCGCTCGGCTTGGGCGCCGGAGCGATCGACTCGGGACTGAATAATTACGTGGCGTTGCATTATAGCGCAATGCAGATGAATTTTCTCCATTGCTTTTACGGGGTCGGGGTGTCGCTGAGCCCCTTTATGCTGTCCTTTGCGCTGTCATCCGATGCCGGCTGGCGCGGTGGGTACCGCTGGGTAGCGCTGTTGCAGATCGGTATCACTTTGTTGACGGTGGCAACCCTGCCGCTGTGGAAAAAGGTGGGGCATATAGCCGGGGAAGTAGATGAAACCGAAAAAGCGGTCACCCTTTCTTTGGGTCAATTGTTTCGCGTACCGGGATTGCCGGCGATGTGGGTGATGTTTTTCAGTTCCTGCGCTATTGAACTCGGTTGCGGCGCGTGGGGGAGTACCTTCCTCGTGGAGCATAAGGGAATGGCGGTCGGTTTTGCCGCTAAGATGATCACCTTGTACTACGTGGGAATTGCGGTAGGACGGTTGGTCGCCGGCTTTTTGTCGGTGAAGCTGTCCGAAAAACAGTTGGTTTTGCTTGGCGAAGCGGTGGTAGGAGTCGCTATTTTGCTGTTGATGTTGCCGGGTGGGGTCGGCGGGGCGGCGGGCGCCCAGTTTTTGTACGGCGTTGGCA
>JAFSAC010000063.1 GCA_017442265.1 Clostridia bacterium
GGACGGAAAAAGTGCGGTGCTATGGTGGGCGATTTTGCCGAGATCGGCTGTCACGCGGTGCTCTCGCCGGGAACGGTGATCGGACGGGGTACACGGGTGTATCCGCTTACCCACGTGCGCGGTGTGATCGAAGCGGGAATGATCGTGAAAGCGGCCGGTGTGACCGTGCCGCAGAGAAAAGAGGAGGCGTGAAATTCTATGGGAAGATTATTCGGAACGGACGGCGTACGGGGTATCGCCAATACGGAACTTACCTGTGAACGGGCTGTGGCGATCGGCCGGGCGGCGGCAGCCGTTTTGCAGCCGGAGGGAAGACGTGCCCGGTTTCTGATCGGCACGGATACCCGGATCTCCGGCGATATGCTGGCAGGTGCGGTGGCGGCAGGCATTACCTCCGCCGGGGCCGACGTTATTATGCTGGGCGTAGTGCCTACGCCGGCGGTTTCTTATCTGGTAACGAAATGTGCGGCGGACGCCGGCGTGATGATCTCCGCCTCGCACAATCCGGCACCCAGCAACGGAATCAAAATTTTCAGCGGGGACGGGTATAAGCTGCCCGACCTTCTGGAGGAGCGGATCGAGACGCTGGTGCTGGATGGCGGGGAGGAGATTCCCGTGCCCACGGGCGGTGCGGTCGGGCGGATCACGGCCGATCCGACGGCTCGGAATTTGTATATAGAGCATCTGAAAGAAACGGTCTCGGGGGATTTTTCCGGCCTCCGCATTGCCCTTGACTGTGCCAACGGCAGTGCCTCCGCTACGGCGTACGACTTGTTTTCTGCCCTCGGGGCACAGGTGCATATGCTTTCCCATACGCCGGACGGCGTGAATATCAACGAAAACTGCGGTTCCACCCATCCGGAAATGCTGGCGGCGTACGTGCGAAGCCACGGACTGGACGCCGGTGCCGCCTTTGACGGTGACGCTGACCGCTGTATGATGGTGGACGAAACGGGTACACTCATTGACGGGGATATGATTCTGTCCATCCTTGCATCCGATATGAAGGAGCGGGGCAAACTGACGGGGAATACCGTGGTGGGCACGGTGATGACCAATTTCGGCTTCCAGCGGTTCTGTGAGGAGAACGGTATCCGCTTTGCCGCCACACAGGTAGGGGATCGGTTCGTGCTGGAGGAAATGGTGAGAGAAGATTACGCTCTGGGCGGCGAGCAGTCAGGGCATATCATTTTCCGGGAATTTGCCCGGACCGGTGACGGACAGCTCACCGCTTTGCAGATGCTTTATCTGATGCGGCGAAGCGGGGAAAAATTGTCCCGGCTGAATACGAAAATGCGTCCCTGCCCCCAGGTGCTGATCAATCTTGACGTAACGGCAGAAGGAAAGGTGCATTTTTACACGGACACCGAAATCAGGAAAGCCATGGAGAATGCCCGCCTTGCCCTTGGAAATTCGGGACGGATCGTGGTACGCCCGTCCGGCACGGAGCCCTTGATACGGGTGATGGCCGAAGGCGACGACGGGGAAGCGATCGAAGCGGCGGCAAAATCCGTGGCTGCCGTGATCGCGGCACGGATCGGCACCTCCGCCGCAAAACAGAAAGATAAGGAGTAAAGAGAGTATGTGCGGAATTATCGGATTCAGCGGCACGGAGAATTGCGTGCCGCTCCTTTTGGAGGGTCTTAAAACGCTGTCCTACCGAGGCTACGATTCGGCAGGCATCGCCGTGCATACGGACGGCGGCGTTACCACCGTAAAGGCAAAAGGGAAACTGGAGATCCTGGAGGAAAAACTGAAAACCCACGGCGGCCTTTTCGGTACCTGCGGTATCGGGCATACACGCTGGGCAACCCACGGCGCTCCTTCGCTTAGAAATGCCCATCCGCATTTGAGCGGTAACCGTAAATTTGCAGTAGTTCATAACGGCATCATTGAAAACTATGCTTCTCTTAAGGCAGAGCTTGAAGCGGAAGGATTTTCTTTTGCAAGTGAAACCGATACAGAGGTTGTCTGCCACTTATTAGAAAAATATTACAAAGGCGATTTAAAAGAAGCGGTTTTTTCTGCTGTGAAAAGGCTTGAGGGCTCTTATGCGCTTGGTATTCTCTGTTCGGATATGCCTGAAACACTGGTTGCGGTAAAAAGGTTTAGCCCGCTTATTATAGGCATAGCTGAGGATGCAAATATGATTGCGTCTGACGTGACTGCCATTGTGCCTCACACTAAAAAGGTTATTTATATCGGCGACGGGGAAATAGCTTTTTTAACCCCCTCCTCAGTTGAGCTGTTTGATTGGCAGGGTTCTATGAAGGACCGCCGAATATCCATTGTTAATTGGGATGTTGTCTCTGCCGAAAAAAACGGTTGGGACCATTTTATGATGAAGGAGATTATGGAACAGCCCCGCGCCGTTGCTGAGACGCTTGAGCGTAATATAAAAAACGGCGAGGTTGTTTTTGAGGGCTTAAAGCTGGATGCTACCAGACTTAAAAAAATAAACCGCATTAATATAATCGCTTGCGGCTCGGCTTACCACGCAGGTGTTGTGGCAAAGTATGTTTTTGAGGAGCTTTTAAGAATTCCTACCGAGGTTGATTTGGCAAGTGAATTCCGTTACCGCAACCCTATTGTAGACGGTGATACCCTTACATTGGCAATAAGTCAA
>JAFSAC010000064.1 GCA_017442265.1 Clostridia bacterium
ATCCGCCGGGCGGATCCGTCCGAAATCAAACCGCTGACAGCGGGACAAAATGGTGGCGGGCAGTTTATGCACCTCGGTGGTCGCCAGCACGAAAATGACGTGAGCGGGCGGTTCCTCCAGCGTTTTTAATAGCGCATTAAACGCATCGTTGGTGATCATATGCGCTTCGTCGATAATGTACACCCGGTAGGTCGCCGCCACCGGGGTGAAGTTGACCTCTTCCCGCAGTTCCCGGATGCTGTCAATGCCGTTGTTGGAAGCGGCGTCGATCTCTAAAACGTCCAGAATGGTACCGTCGTCGATACCACGGCAGATGTCACATTCGTTACACGGATCGCCGTCCCGGGGAGCAAGACAGTTGACCGCCTTGGCGAGAATTTTTGCACAGGTGGTCTTACCGGTACCACGGCAACCGGTAAACAGATAGGCGTGCGCCAACCGCTTATTCTTGATCTCGTTTTTCAGCGCGGCGGTAATGGTATCCTGTCCGCAAACGTCCGAAAAGGTCTGCGGCCGCCACTTCCGATACAATACCTGATACACAGCGATTCCTCCTTTTAGGGTAGTGCAAACAATCCGAATTTGCCTCAAAAAGCGCCTACCGGTGCTTTTTGAGGTCGCAGAGTTTAAACGAGGTGGATTTTTGGGCAACCAAGGCAAAAGCGCAAGTCAATACTTTGTGTATTGACGAGCATTTTAACGCGGGGTGCGCTCAAATCCACTCGTTTCAAACCGGGTTCGGATTGTTGGCGCTACCCTATTAAAAACCGCATACTCTTGGGCATACGGACGGACAGGCGGACTGCGGCGCACGGCAACAGCTGCTTAATGCTGCTCGGTTCCCCGCCTGACATGGTTCACAACCTGCCGTCGCGCAGGACCCATCCGTCCGTATGCCCGAAAGCATGCGGTTATATCTTTTATTACTATAGTAGAGTATACCCATTTCCCGGCAAATTGTCAACCGACAACCTAAAGGAGAAAACAAATATTTTTTACCCCTCAAAAACGCAAAAATCCGCCGAAACCGGCGGATTCAAAGCGTCTTTACGAAATTATGCCTGCGCCTTCTTCGCGAGGGCGGACTTTTTCCTGGCGGCAGTATTCTTATGCAGGAGGCCCTTCGCAACAGCCTGATCGATGGTCTTAACCACCTTCTTCAAGGCCTCTTCCTTGTTCTCGCCGGCAGCAATCGCGGCTTTCGCGGTTTTGATCTCAGTACGCAGAGCGGAACGAGCGGCCTTATTGCGCTCGGCTTTCGCCGCATTGACCTTCACACGCTTCTTAGCGGATTTAATGTTGGGCATGGTCACACCTCCTAAAAATACAAAATTCAAATCACGCACAAAACATAGTAACACCCTTTTTTGAAAAAAGCAACTATTTTTTTCGGAATAATCGCATTTTTTTCGCAAACACTCCCCTTATCAAGGGGTTTTGCCCTCAAAAAGGAGCGGTTTTTATGGATTTTCGCACCGATTTAGCGCTGGAGGCGGCGGAAAATTTCCCCGCCCTTTCGGACACCGACTGTTGTCACACCCGAAAAACCGAAGGGGATATCACCGTCACCCGGCTGGAAATCCGAAGCGACACCGCCGCCCAAACACTCGGAAAGCCGATCGGCACCTATATTACCTTAGAATTACCCCCACTCACCGACGACGAAAGGACACTCGGCACCGCCGCCAAACTGATCAGCCGGGAGATGCTTTCTTTCCTACCGAAGGAAGGAGGGGTGCTTTCGGTGGGGCTCGGCAACCGTGCCATAACCCCGGATGCGCTCGGTCCCCGCACCGCCGATATGATCCTCGCCACCCGCCATATTCAGGGGGAATTTGCGAAAAGTGTCGGGCTTTCCGACCTGCGCTCCTCGGCGGTGCTGGTGCCGGGGGTGTTGGGACAAACCGGCACCGAAAGCCGTGAACTGGTACAGGGGGTGTGCGGGGTGGTGCGCCCCGCCGCCGTGATCGTCGTTGATGCCTTAGCGGCACGCAGCGTTCACCGGCTGGGATGTACCGTCCAGTTATCCGACACCGGCATCTCTCCCGGCGCCGGGGTGGGAAACCACCGGCAACCATTAAACCGGGACACCCTCGGGGTACCGGTCATCGGCATCGGGGTGCCCACCGTCGTGGATGCCGCCACGGTGGCTTTTGACTGCGGTCTGCCGGAAAAGGAGATCGAAAAGATCACCCCGAAAGCCGCCGGGCTGGTGGTCACCCCGCGGGAGATCGATCTTCTGATCGCCCGCGCCGCCCGCCTGCTCGCCGCCGGCATCAACCGGGCGCTACAGCCGGACTACGACCCGCTCGAGCTGATCTCACTCGCATTAGGGTAACGAAATAATTCGTTCCAACAACTCCTGCAAAGTTGTCCCCCTCCGATAATATAGTTTTCTCTGCGATCAACCGGACAGGTTTGTAAAACCCCGGTAGCTTTTCCGCATAAAACACAATACTCAACCGCTTGCTCCGCAGGGCACTTCTCCACTCCGCCCCCTCCCAACATACTAATATTTTAGTATTATAATTACATATTTTTAGTATGTCAAGGTTTTTTAGGAAAATTATAGTATAATTTTTTTGGTGTAGAAATATTCTACTTTGGAGGCGACAACATGAACCGAATCCGACAATTGCGCGAAAATGCAGATCTCCGACAGATTGATGTTTCCAATGCGACGGGTATCGATCAAAAAACCCTTTCGAACTACGAAACCGGAAAGACTAATCCTGACAGTTACGCCCTGATAAAGCTGGCTGATTTTTTTGATGTCAGTATTGATTACCTGATCAACCGGGTAGACAGCACTGTTGCATTATCCGATAAGGAATACATCTGCCAAAAGATCGACGCCATCAAGCAAGAACTGAACGATATCAAAAAATATCTGTAACTGTATCTGTATCAAAAAACAGCGGTGCACCTAACGGAGCACCGCTGTTTTTTATTTTTACAATTGGCGCAAATCAATATTTCAGCATTTGTTTCAGCTGCGCCATCCGCTCAGCGGTCGGCTCGGGCTTGTCGCCAAAGGGGAAAGAAATCCCCAACTCATCGTATTTCACCTGACACACCTTGCGGAAGGGGAGCAGCTCCACCTTATCCACACAAGGGTGCGCCCGGGCGATCTCCCGCAGACGGCGGATATTTTCCTCCTCGTCGTTGACGGTGGGGATGATCACCTGCCGCAGGGTGGTTTTGATAGACTGTTCATCAAGGTAATCCAAAAAATCCAGCACCGGCTGATAGGAGCAACCGACGTATTTGCGGTATAACTCCTCCCCGGTGTATTTAATATCCAAGAGCACCCGGTCGGTGTGGGAGAGCAGTGCTTTCACCGGATCGGTGAGCAGTATCCCGGAGGTATCAAGACAGGTACTCAGCCCCTCTTGGTGGCACAGCCGGAAAAACTCCTCGCAAAATTCCGCCTGCAACAGCGGTTCGCCCCCCGAGAGGGTCACCCCGCCGTCGCGCCCGAAATATTCCCGGTAGCGGAGCGCTTTTTTGACCAGCGCCGCCGCCTCCTGCTCCTGCCCGCCGGCAAGCTCCCAGGTGTCCGGGTTATGACAGCAGTGGCACCGAAGCGGACACCCCTGCAAAAACACCACAAACCGCACACCCGGTCCGTCTACCGCCCCGAGCGACTGGATCGAATGAATCCGTCCGACACTCATACCGCTTCGTGGAAGGTGCGGGAGATGACCTCCCGCTGTTGTTCACGGGAGAGCTTATTGAAGTTCACCGCGTACCCCGACACCCGAATGGTGAGGTTGGGGAACGCTTCCGGGTCTTTATACGCCTGAATGAGGGTGTCCCGGTTTAAAACGTTTACGTTGATATGATGCGCTTTCTTGGCAAAATAGCCATCGAGGATGCTCACCAGGTTATCCACCCGCTCCTCCTCCGATTTGCCGAGCGCATCGGGGGTAATGGAGAAGGTGTTGGAAATGCCGTCCCGGCAATCCTCATACTGCAGTTTCGCCACCGAGTTGAGGGACGCGAGCGCACCGTTTTCCTCCCGGTTATGCATCGGGTTGGCACCCGGCGCAAAGGGGGCGCCGGCCGGACGGCCGTCGGGGGTCGCACCGGTGTGCTTGCCGTACATCACGTTGGAGGTAATGGTCAGCACCGACAGGGTGTGGATCGCTTTGCGGTAGGTGGGGGTCTTGCGCAGTTCGGTGATCACCTTGTGGGTCATCTCCCGTGCGATCTCATCCACCCGATCGTCGTCGTTGCCGTATTTCGGGAAATCCCCGTCCCGCTCAAAGTCAACGATATAGCCGAGCTTGTCCTTCACCGGGGTGACCTTCGCAAACTTAATGGCAGACAGCGAATCCGCCACCACCGACAGACCGGCAACGCCAAACGCCATTAACCGTTCCACGTTGGTATCGTGCAACGCCATTTGAATCTTTTCATAGGCGTATTTATCGTGGGTATAGTGGATGATGTTCATGGTGTTGACGTACAGACGGCTGAGCCACTGGATATAAATATCGTACCGCTCCATAACCGTGTCATAGTCCAGCACCTCGGCATCCAGCACCGGCATCTGCGGGCCGATGTGCATCCCGCTGGTGGTGTCGTAGCCGCCGTTGATCGCAATGAGCAACAGTTTGGCAAGGTTGCACCGGGCGCCGAAGAACTGCATCTGTTTGCCGAGCTCCATAGCCGACACACAGCAGGCGATCGCATAATCGTCCCCGTGAAGCGGGCGCATCACGTCGTCGTTTTCATACTGGATCGAGTCGGTGTCCACCGACACCTTCGCACAGAATTTTTTAAAGCCCTCGGGGAGCGCATTCGACCACAAAACGGTCAGGTTCGGCTCGGGAGAGGAGCCGAGGGTATAAAGGGTGTTGAGCATACGGAAGGAGTTTTTGGTAACCAGCGTTCTGCCGTCCTTGCCCATACCGCCGACCGCTTCGGTGATCCACATCGGATCGCCGCCGAACAGCTCGTTGTATTCGGGGGTACGGAGATGCCGGGCGATACGCAGTTTGATGACGAAATCGTCCATAAGCTCCTGCGCACCCTCTTCGGTAAGCACACCCATTTCAATATCCCGCTCGATGTAAATATCAAAGAAGGTGGACACCCGGCCCAGCGACATGGCGGCGCCGTTCTGCTCTTTAATGGCGGCGAGGTACCCGAAATAGGTCCACTGGATCGCCTCTCTCGCATCGGCGGCCGGCATGCTGATATCGTAGCCGTACAGTTGCGCCATTTCCTTTAATTTTTCGAGGAAAGAGATCTGCTGATACAGCTCCTCCGCCGCGCGGGTGACTTCATAATTGAAGGCACCGTCTGCCAGCCGGCGCTTGTCCTCTTTTTTCTGTTCGATCAATCGATTGACCCCGTACAGCGCCACCCGGCGGTAGTCACCGATGATACGGCCACGGCCGTAAGCATCCGGCAGGCCGGTGATGACGTGGCATTTCCGTGCCGCGCGCATCTCGTCGGTGTACACCCGGAAAACGCCGTCGTTGTGGGTGGTGCGGTAGTGGAATTCGGTTTCCATTTTATCACTCAAGCGGTAACCGTACGCGGCACACGCCTGCCGAGCCATACGCATACCGCCAAAGGGGTTGACCCCGCGTTTGAGTGGCTGGTCGGTCTGCATACCGACGATCAGCTCATGCTCCTTGTCGATATACCCCGGCGCATAGCTGGTCAGCGAGGACACCGTCTCCACGTCTACGTCCAGCACCCCGCCGTTTAACCGTTCCTTGCGAAAGAGGTTCTGCACCTTATTCATCATCTTATCGGTGCGGGCGGTGGCGCCGGCTAAAAAGTCGGCATCCCCGGTATACTCTTTATAATTCTGTTGGATAAAATCGCGGACGTTGATCTCTTCCTGCCATACGCCTTCACGAAATCCGTTCCATTGTGCTACGTTCATAAAAATCTCTCCTTTTGACTACCCATAGAAAAAGGGCAAACCAGTCCTCTTCGAACTGCGTTTGCCAAGACGGTCGGCAATAACTTTCACACTTCCCCGCGGTTCTCCGCGACATCCGTCAGTCATGTAAAAGTCTGTAACCTTATTATATAGGATAACGTCCTATTTGTCAATCGGCTGTTTTCGATTATTTTCCCACACAGAACCGGCGGAACACCTCGTCCACCACCCGATCGGACGTACGCTCGCCGGTGAGGGACAAAATCGCCCCGATAGCACCGTCCACGCACACCGACACCGCATCGAGGGTCATCCCGCCGGCAAGAGCGGTCATCCCTTCCCGCACCGCCGACAGCGCCCGGGTCACACACTCCCGTTGCCGTTCGGAGGCGAGCACCGGGGCATCCTCCTGCAACCGGGCAACCCCGGTAATATTTTCCACCGCTTCACTCAGCGCTTTTGTTCCGTCCCCGGTCGCCGCCGACAGGGTGACGGTGTAGGGGAAGGCCGCTTTGATCTCGTCCAGTTCGATCCGCTGATCACGGTCGGTCTTATTCACGATCGCCACCGTATGCTCCCGGTCGAGGGCTAAAATCAGCGCGCGGTCATCATCGGTAAGGGGAGAGGTGCCGTCAAACACCGCTAAAATAAGAGCGGCATCCTTCAGCCGCTTGCGGGCTTTTTCCACCCCGATCGCCTCCACCGTGTCAGCGGTGTCGTGCAACCCGGCGGTATCCGCCAGCCGGAGGGTCACTTCCCCAAGCACCACCGTTTCCTCCACGATGTCCCGGGTGGTTCCCGCCACCGGGGTGACAATACTCCGCTCGCATCCGGCGAGCAGGTTCATGAGGGTGGACTTGCCGACGTTGGGACTGCCCACAATGGCGGTATCCACCCCTTCTCGCAGTACCCGGCCGGCATCAAAGGTGGACAAAAGATCGGTGAGCGTTTTTTCGGCGTTTTGCAGCGTTTGAGACAACGCCCCTTCGGTCAGCTCCGGAATATCCTCGTCCGGGTAATCCACAAAAGCGGAAAACTGCGCCGCCGCCGAAAGCAGGTCGTTTCTCACCTGCTCCACCTGTTCAAACACCCGTCCTTCCCGGGCGGCGAGAGCGGTTTTTGCCGCCAACCGCCCGGAGGCGCCGATAAGGTCCATCACCGCTTCGGCGCCGGTGAGATCCATTTTTCCGTTCAAAAAGGCGCGGCGGGTGAATTCCCCGGCTTCCGCCGGACGCGCCCCGGCGGCGTACAACGCCCGAAGCACCCGGCGAAGTCCGTACAATCCGCCGTGGCAGGATAATTCCACCGTATCCTCGCCGGTATAACTGTGCGGCGCGCGGAAAACGAGGGCAACACATTCATCAATATCCCCCGCCTCGTCAAACACGTGACCAAACGCCGCCTGATACCCCGATAAGGTATGAAGCGCCCGGTTTCCCGCCGGACGAAACACCCGGTCTGCGACCGCAACCGCCTCGTCCCCCGACACCCGGATAACCCCGATTCCCGCCGGAGCGGCGGGGGTGGACAGCGCGGCGATTACCGCCAACCCGATATTCTGTTCTTTTCTTTCCCCTGCGTTCATCCTCGGCACGCCCCCTTGTCATTACCCCCAGTATACCAAAAAACACCGGCGCTGTAAACACGTAAAAAAGCGGTTGGCTTTTGCCAACCGCTCCCTGGGATTAAGTTGTTAAGGAGTTTCAGTTAACACAACAGAACCGTCCCCTTGTGTTTTTTCTCCTTACACAAAAATTTTTCACAACAACGCGCCGCCAGTTATCCAATTTAGAACGCCCAGCACAACGCCAAAACAGTAAATAATTATCGAAAAGGTCAGAATGGCTCTAAGCGCGGTGGCCTTTTTGTTTAATCGCTTCTTTAAAGCAAGAGAAAAACAAACTAAAAAAATGCCAACGACAGCGAAGCTGGTCAAAGTAAAAAATGGGTTTTCGTCGCTAATATTCATCTTTTGCTTGATGACTCTCATAACAATCGAAGAAATAATCATCAAGAAATAATAAAATGCCGGGGGGAGACTCACTTTATTACTCTTCCCAGATTGCAATAAGTTCTTTTTTGACATTCTCATAATTCCACCCAATATTTGCATTTAACACAACAGAACCGTCCCCTTGTGTTTTCAACAGAACCGTCCCCTGTGTTACGTCTTTTATATCATGGCAACTATTGCGGCAACACATGATCCAAGAACAAAAACAATCTCGCAAATTTTTATTGTCAAGGCAATAAGAGGCCTTTGGTGTTTATTTTTCTCCGAAATTTTCCAAAGATATAATAATCCTGGTCCAAAAATAAGCAACAATGCCACACCTGCTTGCCAAGTGTTTGTTAAAGAAAAATTTAATAACTTCGATAATATAATGGATCCGATAGTAGCGCAAACAGAAAAGATCAAATATGGCCGAAAAGATTTCATCTATGATTCACTCCAAACTTTAACACAGGGGACGGTTCTCTTGTGTTATGGATAATTTTTTCATAAAACCGTCCCCTTGTGTTAGAAACCTTTAAGGGCTTGGGATTATCCCAACAAACTGCCTTTTGTCCCCAAAAGGCGATGCTTGCTCGTAGTTTGTAAGATTAATGCTGACTATGCAAGTGATTTCGCAAGCCATTCCAACAATAGATACACAATAATACAATAAGAGCGATTGATACTATTATCCAAATAATGTATGTTCTCCAGTAACCGTCATCTAGACCATCAACTAACAATGACATTACTACAATAAAATCATATATCATATATAGGAGTGACAAACTCGGCAAAACGACATACTTCCGTCTAACAGAAAGTGCCGATAAGAGCAATAATACGCAAATCAATATGCTAAAAAGAATTAGATAGTATCGCTTTTCTATAAAGGCAACAACTGTAAGCCGAACTGCAGAAAAAGAACTAACGGGAATCCGGATTGGTAGCCAATACATGACAAATACATTAATTAGTGAAACAGTAGATACAATTGTAAGTAATACCGTTAGACATTTTGTACTATACTTCAGCATATTATCACCTGCCAACAAAATCCCAAAAGCCCAGAACACAAGGGGACGGTTCTGTTGTATTTGCCCTTGTGTTTTAGTTTATCAGGGGCTTATATTAAATTCGCAAATATCAAAAATATACTTTGATTTTACTCCAAATTCAATTTTCACAGTATCCCCTTCATCAATATCTCTACTGATAATATCATCAGAATTTAAACTGCTATAAACCATTGTATATTCTGTATTGTCTATAATTAGATTTATACGATCCTTGCCATCTTGCTCTATACTATTGATAACACCGATTTTTTCCTCGACACTATTACGACTATATTCATAATAGGCCAAAGAAATCGGGTATAGATTTATATAAACAAAATACCATGCCCACAAACAAACAAGTACACCACTTATGCCGAATCGTAAAACTGTTTTTATCTTTTTGCTTTCGATTTTTTTTGTTTTTTTGAACATACCATAGACAACTAACAAAATCCAAAGTCCTGAAAATACTGCTACAAAAGCATAGGCCTGTAAACTACTTTTTATTAATTCATACACTGTACCCTTCCTCCCAAACCTAATCTAAACACCAATAATAATCATATCCACCAGAGAACACAAGGGGACAAATACAACAGAACCGTCCCCTTATGTTCCGTTAATTATTCTAAAATTCAAATTATGACACTTTGCATATTGCTCTGCTGCCGAATTTAGCTCAACATACAACGTGATATCGTCCGGGAAAACAAACATATTCCCTTCCGGAAATTCTTTAACGTTTGAAAGAACGGTCAACTGCTTGAATTGCGGATCGTACCCGAAGGCGTCTACCGCTATTTTTTCGATTGAACGGGGAACCGTATAACTTTCATCCGTTCTTCCCTCGGGATAGGCAATCAACTCTGTTTTTTCTTTGTTAAACAGGATGCCGTCAACAGCCGTAAAACAGGAATTGTTGGTATCAACGGTGATTTTCGTCAACGAGCCACATCTAAAAACGGGGTTGCCGTCTATTTGCTTTACATTATGAGGAATGTGAAGCTCCTTTAACGAATAACAGCGGTAAAACGGACTTCCGCTAATGGTGGTGAGCAATTGAGGAAGAGTAATAAATTCCATATTTTTGTGCTGATAGAAAGCGTTTTCTTCAAGGGTGGTTACCGGTTTCCCTTGCAGTTCCTCCGGAAGCACAACCCGGGCTTCATCCATGTTTGCCTGATAAGATGTAATTATGGCTTCGTCGTTTTCGATTTTATATTTGAAAGACGGAACATCAGTCTGATGGCAAGAGGATAATAAAGGAACAGCAAGGGCAACAACCAATAAACAAATAGCTTTTTTCATTTGGAACACAAGGGGACGGTTCTCTTGTGTTATGGATAATTTTTTCATAAAACCGTCCCCCGTTTCTCAAAGTTCTTGAATTTTTCTACAAAGCAATACACGGCATTGCTTTTCATTTAAATTATACCAAAAAATCCCACCGCTGTAAACATACAAAAAGCGGTGGGATTTTCGTTACCATTCCCCAACACAACAGAACCGTCCCCTTGTGTTGTCCCCTGTGTTAAGAGAATATGTCAACACATAGAACCGTCCCCTGTGTTACGTCTCCTGTGTTAAGAATCATATTGTTCTAAACTTTGAAAGCTAATTGTTAATGGTTTTTCTTGAATAGACGTTTTCCTTTCGATTGTTGTTTCTGGATAGATGACTATTCCTTTTTCTAGTAAAATCACTTCACTGTTATCGCACTTAAACTCATACACAAAGTTGCCTAATTCATCGACAAATACGATTCTTTGAATATTTTCGCTCGCACCAGATTTCACCTCGTTGATTGATATATCCAAATTATATCTTCTAGCAAAGCCTTCCCCAGAAATATAACAATCGTTGAAAACATAGGCTCGTTCAAATTCGAACGAAAAAACATCTTGAACTGTTGCCTTCTCTTGTTCATTTAAAACTGTTATGAGTTTAGCACTATAATTCTCCCCTCTTTTTTGTGTCATACCAAATATTATAACTAAACCTATAGAAAACAATAACACCAGAACTATAACAACAATCAATTTACATTTGAATCCCATATAATCACCTTTGCCTCACCATTATTAATTGCTTCTTGTATCTTTTGAGAAAACACATCGTATCCTTGACCCGCGTACTCCAGTGCTATTCTTCGACCCAACTCATTATTGTGAAGATCCATTTCCATATGTTCAACTGGATTATTGGGGAACTGTTCGTGTGCATCTGCAAATTTTTTGCCTTTTTTTCCCAATCCTATCAGTCATAACAGCGTTCCACATAGCATGCCTATATGCATTTACTTGTGTACCATCAAAATCGTTCTCCCTACCATATGTTTTATCAATATAATCCTCTGTTATTGTTTTTGCTTTGTTTACCTGATAGGCTGCAATGTAGTCTTTTTTAGCAAGTGCTTTTTCCGCGTCATTCGCACCAGACTTATCTATTTTATTATCAGCAACACTTTTCACAACAACTGGAACACAAGGGGACGGTTCTGTTGTGTTAACGCCCCCCTTTGTTCATCAACCACCAACACAACAGAACCGTCCCCTTGTGTTACCTTGTGTTGAAAATTCTACAAAAGGGGAACGGCGTTGTTTTGTACCAGCAAGCATCGCGTTTGGTCACCCAAACACAGACTTGTCAGGAATATTCCTGAAACCTTTTAAGCATTCTCTGCTCATCACGCAAAAAATCATTATCCCACTTGCTACGATAATCTTTAACAAATGTTTTCCAAAACGATTTTGGAATTGTGAAATTGTTATCTGCAATAATTTCCGGCAAGCAGTGGAAACTATCAGCCAAATCGTACGCCTTGTCAAACTCCTTTTTGTTTAACTCACAAATTAAACTTTGAAACAATTTTACAAGTAGAGCATAAATATCGGCTTTATTCAACATCTGATGATTGACATAAACATTATTATGATATGCAAAAAACCAATATTCACGATCAAGTCCGTCAATAGTCGAAATGGCTTTTCGTATTTGATTGTCCTCTGTGTTATTTTCTTCTTCAAGGACTTTTATCATTCGAGATAAAATTTGGGGGTTTGATTTTTCGGTAATATTATTGCGTATTCTAATCAAAGCAAATGCTATATCATATAAATCATTCTTGTTTATCATATTTCCTCCAAATCATTTGTAAGGCTCCACAAAGATATCAATGGTTCGACCATTCATTATGGCATTTGCAACTCGATGATGTCCATCTTGTATGATTCCAGTTCGTCCTACTCTAACTGCCTGATCTCCACCAAACCTTACAGCATTAGCCATCCTCTGTGGATTCAACGTTGATAAATCTTTTTGAGGAATCAATGTGTTTGGATTTACACCTTGTTGAATACCTGTTTTTCCAGCTTCAAATGGTTTTCCCGGATTCGCAGGTGTTTTTGATACAATTTTTTGTGTTGTTGTTACGATAGCATTTGAAATCTCATTTCCTGCTTGTTGCAAGTTATTTGCTATATAGGTTACTCCTGCACCTATACCACCGGCTGCAACTGTTGTTGCCAATGTGCTTGCTCCAAATGCAACTTGAGCTGTTGTCGCTGTTATACTGCCAGCTAACGCCGCTCCAGCAGCCATACCAGCACCTGTGCCTATTAGTGCGCCTGCCGCAGCACCAATGCCGATTCCGGCCCAAACATTCCCGCCATTCTTAGCGGCAACAACACCACCAACAACTGCCCCAACCACAGCACCAATAGCCGCAGTGATAGCAAAGAACGGGAGATTGCCTGTTTCATCCGTCATATTTACTGGATTGTTTAAACAGTAAACAAAAAGATTTGCCCCTATAACAGAACTTTGGTCTATCACACTATCCGCATTTATCCACCGTCCAACCTCCGGATCGTAATAACGGCTGGATACATAGTAGAGACCAGTCTCCACATCGTAATAATACCCGCGGTAGCGAAGCGGATTAACGGCGCCGATCGTGTCCGCCATACTGCCGGTGACGGCAAGCGGTTTTCCGTAGGGATCGTAGGTATAGGATACCACCTGTGTCCCGGTGCTGTCAACGATGCCGGTGACGTCCCCTTGCAGATTGGTCAAATAATAGTAGGTGTTTCCGTCGTAGGTAAACCCGAAATTGGCGCCGGACTCGTCCTTGAGCAGCATGAGCAGCTTGCCGTCCGGGTTCTTTTGTCCGTACAACACCCCGTCCACCCGGTATTCCTCGGTCTTACTGCCGTTTACCGTTTTGGAAAGCCGTGCGCCGCTTGCATCATAAGCGTAGGTGACGGTGTTGCCGTTTTGGGTCACCCCTGCCAGCTTCCGTCCCTGCTGCCAGGTCATGGTCATCCCGTTCCGGTATCCCAACGGATTGCCAATGGCGTCGTAGGTGATCGTTTGTCCGTTGAAGGAGGTCAAAAGATCCGCCCAGGTGCTGTCGGTGTATCCGTAGGTGTCGGTTTCGGTTCCGACGGTTTTTTGCAGCAGATTTCCCCGGTCGTCATACTGATAGGTATAGGTCACCCCGTTGATCTCCGCCTCAATCAGCTGGTTCAGCTCATCATAGTCATAGCTTTCGCCGCTGCCGTCCGACCGGGTCACGTCAACAATATTCCCTACCGCATCGTAGGCGTAGGTGGTTGTCACCCCGTTAGCGGTAACGGTGTGCACCTGTCCGGTGGTTCGATTGGCATCTCCGCCGATTCCGGACACGTAGGTGTAGGCGGTGGTTTGGTTGGGAACGGTCAAGGTCCGTCCGGTCAGCCGACCTAAGCTGTCATAGGTATAGGATACCTGCTGCTGATTTCCGGTGGAAAGCGAGTAGACCGCATCCGGCATCTGACTTTGCGCCATGGCACCGTAGCTATAGGTGGTTTTTTGTTCACCCAAAGCGGAACGGTAGGTCACGTCGATCACTCGGTTGGTTTTATCCTCATAGGTATAGCTCACGGTGGAGAGCCGTGTCCGCCCGGTCAGCGCAGTACCGGCATAGGTACGCTGTTCCCGCACCCGACCGGCGAGGTCATAGATATACCGGATATAGGTGTTGGAAAGTCCGTCGGCCACACAGCACAGCCGGCCGTCCGAGCCGTAATAATAAGTTTCCCGCTGGGTAGCGCTCCCATTGTATATCTTTTGTGTCAGCCGATCTAAGGTGTCATATTCGTAGGTGACGTATTCACCGTTTCCATAGGTCTGTTTGGACAATAAGCCATCCGCGTTATATTCCAACGACGACAAGACCCGTCCCTCAGACCCGTTTCCAACCGAGGTGGTGGTCTGTCTGCCGAACGAATCATATCCAAAGGTATAAAACACCGCATTGTCCGCAGAAATGCCGGTCAGACGATCTTGATCATAGGTGTAATTCACCGTCGTGTCGCCGGTGGAAACGCCGGTCAGCGACCCCGTCTGCGGGTTGTACGTATAATGCACCGTGTTATTGTTCGCATCGGTGACGTCGTCCAGTTCTCCGCTGACGGTGTCATAGTTATAGGTGGTGACCTTTCCGCTTTGATCGGTTTGGGTCAGCGGGAAATTTTGGTTAGCGGTGTAGGTCGCCGAACTGGAGATATACGCCTGCTGCTGAGCACCGCTTCCGGCGGTAATATCGGGATAGAAATACCATTGCTGGCTTTGATCATCGGTCGAGATGGTGCATTGTTTTGGGATGGTGCCATCCGCGTGATCCTTACTTCCGTTCGGCAAACCGTCCAATCCCTTGGTGTAATTGCTCACCTTGGTGACGATACGGAAGGTTCCGTTTCCGTTGCTGATGCATTTGAATTTGAAGGCGTCTCCCGAAGCGGTGGTCGCCGTGATCAAATCGACGTTATCGGTATTGGAGCCGTTTTTTACCCCCATATACATGCCGCCGTAAGCCGGGCAGTACAGGTAATAAACGTCGGTTTCCCCGGTGCTTTTCAGCATCCACATCTGGTTGAGATTGTTAGCGCGATACCGCCAGTTACATACCGTCCCTTTATTGTCGCCGTTGTCAACCACGTTTCCCGTTTCCGCATTGCGGATGATGTACGCTTTTTCGGTGGTCAGTTGGGTGACGTAGTCGTCCGCCTCCACCTTTGCCGAAAGGACGTTGCCTTTGTTGTCGTAGGTAAACGAATACCGTTGTCCGTCGGTGGATACCGCCTCGTCCAGATTTGCCTCATTATAGGCATACGAGTAAAAATACCGACTTCCGGTGGGGTTGATCAGTTCGGTCAGCAGGTTGTTTTTATAGCCGAAAGAGGATTGCGTGTTGGCCAGATCCGATGCAGAGACCACGTTTCCTGCGCTATCATAGGTGTAGGTCTGACCAAACTCCTCTTTATAGCAAAACGCGCCCACCATTCCGAAGGTGTTGACGTTATAAAAATACATCAACTCGATGACGATTTTATGATAGTCGACCGGGGCGATCACTTCACCGCAAATAAACTGCCATCCGGAAAAATCCGGGTTTCCTTTTACTTGCTGACACGCTTTCCATTTTCCGGTCGAGTCATAGAAATGAATACCCAATTGAAATACCGGCTTATAAGTGTCTTCTTCTTTTGTACCGTTGTCAACCGGGGCAGAATCCGCCTTGATCCACGAGCCGAAACTGAACACGTCACCGATTTTGCCGGGCACGGTTTCGATATGCTGGGACAACCCCAGCTTTGGATTGGTGGCATTTCCGTTACGATAAAGCGCCTGGTTAAATCCGGCTATGCTGGCGGAAGCCACATAGCCATTATCGGTCCAGTTGGTCTTTCCGTTAGTCATTCCCGAGTTTTCGACCAAGTTGAAGCTGCTTGCGCCAACACCGGTTTCCAACTGAATGTCATCAAACCATACGGTGCCATAAGAATTGCCTTCATAATAATCAAACCCCATGACAAAGCGCAACAAATGACCTTCCGGCACCGTAAAGGTTAAACTTACCCGCTCCCAGTCGTCAGCTTTAAAGATCGGTTCTGCTTTTTGCGTGCGAACTAAGCCGCCGGTTTGGGTTCTTATTTCAATGCCGAAATAAGTTCCGGAGCCACCAAGCGTTTGACCTTTTGTATGTACATACCCCGACAGGGTGTAGGTTCCTGCCGGTATGTTTGTTGGGTTTTGCACCGCCATAACACTACCTGGGTTAGAGGACGGCTTATCCACCTTCACCGCGTTTTTGGTGAAGTGTCCCATGGTGGTGTCAATTCCCACGGTGGGAGTGCTTGTGGAATTGGATATATACGTAGTAAATCCGTTGCTGAAACTTTGAGAAAAAGAGGGGTTTACCACATAGTTCGTGACCGAGGAAACCACACGAGATTCGGACAACAGTTTATTTGCCGTTGCCGCCGTCGTGCCGTTTGGCGCATATTCAAAATACCGACCCGCCTCTTCTTCTTTGGATACGATACCGGTGGTTTGACCGTAATCATTAAACTGGTACGATATTTCACGCCCCTGACGGTCAGTAACGGTAGTTTCGTTTTGTTTATAAGAAAACGTGTAGCTTTCAAGCAGATTCGTTTCGCTGGTGCCGTAAGAAAGCGAAGAAACCTTCTTTTGACTATTGGAGCCGTATTGTGCATACACGATCGTTCCGTCAAAATCATGAAGTCGGACAAGGGCGTGTACGTCATAAGAAAACCACATTCTTTGACCGTCCGCAAAATTGATCGCTCCCAAAATGCCGTTCCAATATTCGAAGGAAACGACGCGCCCTGTCGGATCGGTTATAGATACGCATAAATGCGGATACAGGTCGTGATAACCGAAAACATACGCGCGTCCCGCTCCGTCCAGAATTTTTTGTATGCGAAGGGTGTTCTCCACCGTTTCATATATTACGTGAGCAGAGACTCCGTTTGCGTTTGTCATCTGAATGATATGTCCGTTACTGTTAAAATACATTTTATTTTTGGTTTTATCTGTAACACGATAAACCGCTTCGCTACAAACCGAATCCGACCCCTTGGTGATGATATCCAATTGATACCCCAAGCCGTCTTCGTCTTTGCCGGTGGTGGCAGAGCTGTTTTCAAAGAAAAACCAATGCCGGGTTCCGTCTGCATCATTTAAATAATATTTGTATCCTTTTTCATACAGCTCCCCGGTCTCTTGCTGCAAATAAATATGATAATTCGATTGAACGTTGTGGGCAAGAAAAGTGTACGGCGCTTTGATACCATTAGAATTGTAAACCAACGAAATGTTTACCGGCATCAAATTTCCGCCATGGTCTACGGTGATCGGCTGAGAATAAATGAGATTGCCATTATAATTGTTTACACTAATGGTCCCATTCCGTCCCGCCGGAATATCAGTATACGTCCAATAATCTTCATAACCGCGCATATTGCGATATTGAATCATCAAAAAAGGACGAACAGCAGACACTTCCGGCATGCCGCTGGAAAAGAACCACGCCCGGGCATGGGTGGTTCCGTTTTCTGTGTCGGATCTCAATAAAACGCCATAATTGGGAGATTCTCCGCTATACCACTGACGAACAAGATCGGTGATTTCAAACCGTTGCCACCGTTCTTTCCCTTCGGTGTTGTTTTCCATGGCCTGCACGGTTTGATAGTCGACTATAGCCGGATCATATTGAACGTTGCTATTCCAACAAACCGTGCTTTGGTTCCAATCGGTGGTGACTTTATGCAGGTCCACCCGCACGTCCGGATAGCAGGCGTTAACATAAAGGGCCATTTCGGCATGAACAACCGTGTCGGCTACACCGAGAGCCGGAAGGGACGGGTTTTTAATCAAACCGCGTGTTTTCCCTCGATCATAAGCATAGCCAACGTGTATGCTCCCCTCATAACAGGTGCCGCCGCGACCATAGCTGGTCGAAGGATATGCCGATGCGATATACGCGCTTTGACAAGACGTTTGGTCGTTCCAGCTTCGGGCAGTTTCAATAAGCGGGTCTGCAATAACCGGAAACTGCCGTTCCTCCGACAATAACCATTCTGCATCTAAAATCAATTTTACAGAAAACGCGTTTTTCTTTGTCTCAAGAATTTGAAATGAAATGTTTTCGTTAACCTCGCCCGCATTGTCAATCATATACGGTGCTGACAAAACGTAAGCCAACTGGTTTTCTTTGTCATACAAATAAATGGTTTTATCGCTTATTTGTACCGGGGTCAATTTGTTTGTTTTATACTGTATTTCAAATTCTTTTGGGGCGGTCGAATCTTTTAACAAGATATTTTCTTTCAACCCGGTCGAGGTGATAGAATAAACAAAGTCTGTTTCTTGATACACGTTTTCATAAACCACTTTGGAAGATGCTTTTTCCAAGGTGGTTTCGTCTTGATCGGGAAGTGCTTGCTCGGTCTGCGCTTCTGTCTTTTTTTGACCTACATAAAACCACGAGATTTTATTCCCGTTTTCTTCAACGCTCACCAATTTTTGGTGATTCGTCTTTTTGGCCATGCGAATCGTTATGTTTGAAGCCGTGTTTATAAACTCTTTTTCGTTGGTTTGTTCAGCATCCTCCGAAACCGTTTCAACCAAGGTGTTGTCAATATCTACCCACTCATCACCCAGTTTATAATGAACCGGTTCTGCATATACAAAAGCTTTTGTTGTGCGATCGCTCATAACAAAATACTTTGTGTTTTCCTCTCTTCGGGAAACGTCCTCATAAACAATCTCTGCCGGTTGTTGGCTTGTCGTTGTTTCCTCTAACGAAGAAACCGTATCGCTGTTGCTTATGTCTGTTTTTTCAGATAATGCTTGGACAGGAATTTGTTGAAAAATGAAAACGGAAATTAACACCATTGCTATAAATCTCATGGATAATTTTTTCATAAAACCGTCCCCCGTTTCTCAAAGTTCTTGAATTTTTCTACAAAGCAATACACGGCATTACTTTTCATTTAAATTATACCAAAAAATCCCACCGCTGTAAATAACAAAAAGGACGGGCGACACCCGTCCTTTCTACTATTTATCGCTTAGGGTACGGTAACCCTTCCCGCAAGCCGAGCAGATAATCCGCAGAAACGTTATAAAACTCGCAAAGCTTTATCAAGTGCTCGATCGGGAGCTGGCGCTTTCCGTTCTCATAATGACCATACGCCTGTTTCGTGATCTGAAGCACCTTTGCAATATCCTCTTGCTTATAGTCGCCGTCGATGCGCAATTCATACAATATTTTTTGATAATGATTCATACGGTATCACATCCTCTATGGACACGATACAACAAAATGTTTCCTAAACGATTGACAGGAAACAAATTGTTTACTATAATGGAATGGGGTGATGTCGTTTTGGAAAATGAAAAAGAAATCAAGCGGGCGATATTCCGGCTGATCGGGCTGAATGCCGAATTGCAAAAAATAGAAAATGAGCCGGTCGATGAATTCACCCGACAACTGCGCGGCGGTTTTTTGGAAATACAAGAACGAGAACTAAAACACATTTTTGATGACCTATTGCCGTGAAAACCGGCCCCTTATCGGGGGGCCGGTTTTTTCTTTATACTCACCATTCCCCGGCCAATTCTGCCAGCCGCTCGGCGGCGGCGGTCAGGCGCTGTAACAAATAGAGGGTCACCCGCGCCGGGGCGGGGACGGCGGCGACCCCGACCGTCTTTTCCTCCGGCAGGGGAGTTATCAGCGCTTTTCCGTCGGAATTTTTGACCGACAGCCGTCCGTTTTGAAGGGTAAAGCTCGCCGTGGGGGCGGTCTGTCCCCGGGTCATCCGGCGGGTGTTATACCCCGCCACAAACAACCCGGCACCAAGCCCCAACACGCACAGGGACACCGTAAACGCGGTGAAAAACGGTTTTGCATTTTTCATTCCTTTTGTTTCCTTTCCCAATTTATAACAGCGTTTCTGCCAATGTTTTACCCAAAAGCGACCCGGAATATACCGCCTCCTCCGCCGTATTGACGTCGGAGCCGATCTCCACCAGCAGGTAGCCGGGGGAGAGATGCTGGTTATACCGGGAAGCCACCAGATACAGCGGGCGCATCAGGTCGGGGTAATGGCTCGCAAGATTTTTTTGAAGCTGCAGCGCAAAATGAAAATTCTGTTGCCAGTTTTTGTGGGGGAGAGAATCGGTGCTCACTACCCCGGCAATAATCATCATCTGCGCCGCTTTTTTGCCGTTTACGGTGGCGGTGGGTTTTACCCGGGTGGTGTCGCTCGGGTGGATCGCATCCCGGTGAATATCCAGCACCACCTTGACCGACGGATATTTTTTCAGCGCCGCTTTCACCGTCTGCTCCGACCGGGAATACGCCCCGGTATACTGCGGCGAATCGTGAATGGTGGTGTCCTGCACCGCCGAAATTCCCGCCGCTTTCAGCGCCGTGACGATCGCCGCCCCCGCGGCGCAGACGTTCCGGCTTTGATCCCGGGTGCGCTCCACGTCGGCAGGATTATAAAATCCGGCATCATAGGTAAGATACCCCTCGGTGGTGTGGGTATGTACGATGAGCACCTGCGGCTCTTTTTTATTTTTCTCCAAAGAAAGGGACGGCTTTTGTTTGAGTTCTTTTGTGAGATCAAACACCTTGCCGGAGCGGTTTTTCACCGCCACCCCCTGGATGAACTCACTGCCGGTGGACACCAACTGTTCCAACACCGTTCCGGCGTTTGCCGCCTTTTTCGGTGCGGTGCCGGGAGAAAGGGGAGAGGTGGGTTTTGTCACGGGGACGGTGGGGCTCGCCACGGTCGGCGGGGTGGTGGAAGTAGAGGGCTCAGACGGCGTGACCGGTTTTGGCACCACCTTTGCCGCCGCTTTTTCCACCCGCTCACTCAGGGCAACGGCACCGCTGTCCGGCTGTTGCAATCCCACCGATAAAAGCGCCGCCTTTTTCCCGAATTGAAGCCAGTCGTTCATCGACCCTTGTCCGACCGCAAGAGCGGTAAGGGTCACCGCCAGCAAACCAACCCCCATTTTTTTGAACCGTTTTTTGGTCATCTGCATCCCTCCACACATCGAAAAGATATGTGAAAGAAAAAGAAAATATGCAAAAAGCCGATGCCAAACGGCATCGGCTCTCTATATAATAGGTTATAAAGGGTTCACGACGTTTATGGGGTCTTTGTCCAAAAACGCCCGGACGTTTTCCGCCACCCGGTCGATGACCACCTGCCGAGTTTCCAGCGGCGCCCATGCGATATGCGGGGTAATAATCAGGTTGGGAGCTAAAAGCAGGGGGTTGCCCTCCTTCATCGGCTCTTCGGTTAAAACGTCAATGCCGGCGCCGGCGATCACCCCGTTTTTCAGTGCCTCTGCCAGGTCCCCCTCATTCATAATGCCGCCGCGGGCGGTGTTGATAAGAAAGGCGGTCGGGCGCATCAGCCGCAAGGTGTCCCGGCAGATGATCTCCCGGGTGTCCTCGGTCAAAGGACAATGGAAGGTGATCGCATCCGACCGGGAAAACAGTTCGTCCCGGGAAACGCAGGTTTCCTCCTTACATTTTTCCGGCGAGCGGGTGGATACCAGGATCTTCATGCCGAGCGCCCGGCCGATCTCCGCCACCCGGCGCCCGATCGCTCCGTACCCGAAAATGCCGAGCGTTTTGCCGGACAAAAGGGTGAGCGGATAGGGGAAATAGGTAAACTGCGGGGAGCGCACCCACTGTCCTTCGTGCACCGAACGGTCGTATTTCCCGATATTACAGGCAAGGGACAACAAAAGGGCGATCGCGTGCTGTGCCACCGATTCGGTGGAATACCCCGGCACGTTGCAAACGGGGATACCCCGCTTTTTCGCCGCTTTGATATCAATATTATTATACCCGGTGGCAAACACCCCGATCATTTTGATGCTCGGGCAGGCATCCATAATCTCCTCGGTGATATTCGCCTTGTTACACAACACAACGTCGGCATCCCCGATATGATCAATAAGCTGTTCCGGGGGGACTAAATCATACACCCGGGATTCCCCGAGCGAGGTGATCGGATCGAGCGACAACTCTTTCCCCGCCACCGTGTCGGCATCAAAAATGACTATTTTCATGGTGTCTACCGCCTTTTTGTTTGGTAAGAGTAGTGTACCACATCGGCGGCGGTTTGGCAACCACTGGACAACCGCCCGCCTTTATGGTACAATGGGCAGGAAATTTCCGTAGAAACGAGGGATTTTTGTGGATCTGACCGCTTTTGCTTCGTGGCTGAATGCCACCTTTGCCGGATTTGACGCCGCTTTATCCGATTTTGCTTATTGGTTACACGCGGGGGCGCTCGGCGAGTTTTTCGATTGGTTTTTCCCCACCATTACCGTGCTCGGAAACGGCGGTATGGGATTTATTGTGCTCGGTGTTATCCTGCTTTTGTTCCGGCGCAGCCGGAAAGCGGGTGCCACCATTCTGATCGCCCTGCTGCTCGGCCTTCTCATCACCAATCTGTGTGTGAAACCCTTGGTCGCCCGGCCCCGTCCGTATACGGATGAACTGAGCGTGTTTTTCACCCGGTGGCAGGAGATCGGTCACGGGCTGGAAAACGAGGTGGATTCCTTCCCATCGGGACACGCGACCGCCGCTTTCGGAGCGATGTTCGCCCTTTTCTGGTGCGGGAATAAAAAGTATAGCTGGGCGGCATTCATCCCGGCTCTGCTGATCGGGTTTTCCCGGGTGTATATCTACGTGCATTATGCCTCCGATATTGTGGGCGGGGCGGTCGCCGGTCTCGTCACCGGAACGGTGGCATTCCTCCTCATCGGACTGTTATGGAAACGGCTGACCGCTTCCGAAAACAAGGCGGCGAAATTCGTAACCACCGCCAGTATCGTCAATCTGTTCCACCGTGCATAATGAAAAAGAGCCGTTTTTACGGCTCTTTTTTTAATCCATATTCCCGGTCAGGGTCATCACGGCGGCAAGGGCGGCAAGGGGAGCGGTCTCACACCGCAAAATGCGCGGACCTAAGGTCGCCGTTTTCGCTCCGGCGGCGGTCAGTTTTTCAATCTCCTCGGGAGCGATGCCGCCCTCCGGACCGATGAAAAGGGAGAGCTTTTCCGGCTTGTCGGTCAGCAGGGTGGACAGCGGCGCACCGCCGCATTCGTAAAACACCACCGTGCGCTCCTTTTGGATCCGGGCGATCGCCTCCCCAAAGGAGATCGGCGGTTCTACCGCCGGGAGTATCCCCCGACCACTCTGTCCCGCCGCTTCGTCAGCGATCTTTTGCCGGCGGGCGGTTTTTTGATCCTCCCGGGAGGAGGATTTTGCAATGCTGCGGGCGGTGACCACCGGCACGATACGGGTCACCCCAAGCTCCACCGCCTTTTGAATGATCCATTCCAGCTTATCCCCTTTGGGAAGTCCCTGGTAGAGGGTGATTTCCACCGTCGGCTCGGACTTGTTTTGGTGCCGGTCGGTCACCTCCAACACCACCCGCTCGTTATCGGCGGCGGTGATGACACACGCAAAATCGGTGCCGTGACCGTTACAGACGGTGAGCGGATCCCCCGGGCGCATCCGCAGAGAACCGGCGATATGCCGGGCATCGGCCCCCACAATGGTGATAACCTGTTCATCGTCCGGGACGTTCAGAAAAAAACGAGGCATAGTTATTACTCCTTTGCCACACAGGTCAGACACAGCCACCCGCTCGATTGATGCCGGTCACAAACGGTAAAGCCGGCGGCGGACAGTGCCGCCACCACCTCATCCTCGCGGGTATCGATGATGCCGGACACGATATAGGTGCCGCCCGGTTTCAAGAAGGGGCGCACCGCCGGGGACAAAGCGATGATCGCATCCGCCACGATGTTGGCGGTGATGAGATCGTACTGTCCCTCCACCTTATCCACCAGATCGCCGGCGAACACCGTGTACTGCGGAGAACAAAGGCCGTTGCGCTCGCCGTTTTCGATCGCGGTTTTGACCGCTAATTTATCAATATCCACCCCGACGGCGGTTTTCACCCCGAGTAAACACCCGGCGATCGCTAAAATCCCGCTCCCGCACCCGACGTCCAGCATCGCCGTTCCGGGGGTGATCACCCGCTGTAACTGTTCCAGCACCAGGCGGGTGGTATCATGTCCGCCGGTACCAAACGCCATACCGGGATCGATCCACAACACCTGCCGTCCTTCGGCCTCGGTCCCGGGGGTCTCCCAGGTGGGGCAGATGAGCAGTTTATCCCCCACCGGGAGCGGTTTGAAATACGCTTTCCAGTTGTTCGCCCAATCCTCTTCCCTCACCGCTTTGGTGTTCAAGGTGTGCGAAATGCCGGCGTCATTCAGCCGCTCCTCCAAAAAGGACAGCGCCTCCGCCGGGTTCATCTCGGGGGAAAGGTAGATGTGCAGAATACTCCGGGTGCGATCCTTCGCAATCAGTTCCTCGTCAATGAGATCGATATGCGCAATCTCCCGGGCATCCCGCTCTAAATCCCGGTAATCCTCAATATACAGTCCGTACGGCACCGTCATGCCGGCGATATCCGCCGCCCGGTCGGTGTGCTCCGCATCAATGAAAATTTGAATTTCGGTCCAATCCATAGGGGTATCCCTCGCTTTCTTATACCTATTATATAGGATAGATGCGCCGGTGACAAGAAATTTCTTGCCAGCACACCGTAAAATATGGTATATTGAACATAACAACGGTTTCCGGTTGAAAAAGATATACAAACAGTATATTTTATATTAAATTTTACGAATTGTTTTCGATTTTATCGAATTTTGAGGTGGATAGCATTGAGTATTTCCCGCGAAAATACCCGAAATTTCTGCATTATTGCTCATATTGACCACGGCAAGTCAACCCTTGCCGACCGTATTCTGGAAAAGACCCAGGCGGTGGCGCTCCGGGATATGGAGGAACAGCTTCTGGACAGCATGGACCTCGAGCGGGAGCGCGGCATCACCATTAAGGCGCACGCGGTGACCATGACCTACCGTGCCGAGGACGGACAGGAATACGAATTTAACCTCATCGACACCCCCGGTCACGTGGACTTCGGGTATGAAGTATCCCGGTCGCTGGCGGCGTGCGAGGGGGCGTTGCTGGTAGTCGATGCCTCGCAGGGTATTGAGGCGCAGACCCTTGCCAACACCTATCTTGCTGCCGAGCACGGGCTGGAGATCGTGCCGGTCATCAACAAGATCGACCTGCCTTCTGCCGACCCTGAACGGGTTCAGCGGGAGATCGAGGACGTCATCGGCATCGATGCCGCCGACGCGCCGTTTGTGTCGGCGAAAAGCGGCATTAACATCGAAGCGGTGCTGGAAACCATCGTACAAAAAATTCCGTCCCCCGCAGGGGACGATTCCGCCCCCTTACAGGCGCTGATCTTTGACAGTTATTACGACAGCTACCGCGGGGTGATCGTGTATATCCGGGTGAAAGAAGGAACCTTAAAAACCGGCGACACCATTCGGATGATGGCGACCGGCGCCGAGTTTGACGTGGTGGAAGTGGGGCACATGCGCCCCGGTCGGCTGGACCCGTGCGACAGCTTGTCTGCCGGGGAGGTCGGCTACATCGCCGCTTCGATCAAGACGGTCGGGGATGCCCGGGTGGGCGATACGGTGACACTCGCTTCCCGCCCGGCGGCAGAACCCCTTCCGGGTTACCGCAAGGCCAGTCCCATGGTGTTCAGCGGCATCTTCCCGGCGGACGGCGCGCAGTATCAGGACCTCCGTGAGGCGCTGGAGCGGTTACAGCTCAACGATGCCTCCCTCACCTTCGAGCCGGAAACCTCGGTGGCGCTCGGATTCGGATTCCGGTGCGGATTTTTAGGGCTTTTGCACATGGAAATTATCCAGGAGCGGTTAGAACGGGAGTACGATCTCGATCTCATCACCACCGCCCCGAGCGTTATCTACCATATCACCAAAACCGACGGAACGATGCTTGAGATCGATAACCCCACCAACTTCCCCGACCCCGGCGAAATTATGTCTGCCGAGGAGCCGATCGTGGAAGCGCATATTTATGCGCCCAACGACTACGTCGGGAATATTATGGAACTGTGTCAGGAGCGGCGCGGGGTGTTCAAGGATATGAAATACCTCGACCAGACCCGGGTGGATATCCAGTACGAACTACCGCTCAACGAGATCATCTACGACTTTTTCGATGCGCTGAAATCCCGGACCAAAGGGTATGCGAGCTTTGATTACGAGATGAAGGGGTACACCCCCTCCAACCTGTTGAAGCTGGATATTATGCTCAACGGCGAGATTGTGGATGCGCTGTCCTTTATCGTGTTTGCGGACAGCGCTTACAGCCGTGGCCGGCGGCTGTGCGAGAAGCTGAAGGACAACATTCCGCGCCAGCTGTTCGAGGTGCCGATCCAGGCGGCGGTGGGCGGTCGCATCATTGCGCGCGAAACGGTACGCGCGATGCGCAAAGACGTGCTCGCCAAATGCTACGGCGGCGATATTACCCGTAAGAAAAAACTGCTCGAAAAGCAGAAAGAGGGTAAAAAGCGGATGCGCCAACTGGGTAGCGTAGAGGTGCCGCAGGAGGCGTTTATGGCGGTGCTGAAATTAGACGACAATTAAAAGCTCGAAAAGAGAGGGGTTATCACCGTGACCAATTACGACAAGCTGCTGGAAAAAGTAAGAGAATTGGGAATGGACTATCGCTGGTCCAAAATGTTTGTGAAAAAGCTTTCGGATGACGAAAAGGCGTTTCCGGTGTCGGCTGAAGAGGCCGAATGGGCGCTCCGGCGCGGCTTTTATCCGGGACGGGTGGCCTTATACGGACTGAACGAGCAAAACTACCGTGATTTCGTTCCGGATTATCAGTATTTTATGCTGCACCCGCTGAACAACCATTTCTTAAAATGGCTGGATAAAACCACCCTCAAATACGTGCTCAACAGCAACGGCTGTGCCGACACCATGCCGGAGTATTACGTATACGTAGAAAACGACGGCAGCTTTACCTACCTTATGGATTGCCCCGCGCATATTGAGAAAAACGCGGATTTTCTGATGAATCTGCTGAAATACAAAGGCATCCTCGCCATGAAGCCCAATTCCGGCACCTCCGGCGGTTTGGGATTTATCAAGCTGGAGCTACGCGGGGAGGAGATCTTTGAAAACAACAAGCCGGTCCGCCCGGAGCGGGTGAACGAGATCCGGGATACCATGCGCAACTATATCGTGACCGAGTATTGCAAACAGCATCACGAGCTGGCGGCGGTGTGGCCGGACAGCGAATGCACCCTGCGGGTGATCATGGTCAAAGACCCCAAAAAGGACCGCTTTAACGAAGCCACCTGGTCCTGTGCGGTATCCTACGCACGGTTCGGAACCTCGGTAAACGGCGGTGCGAGCAACCTTTCCTCCGGCGGTGTCGGGGTCGGCTTTGATTTTGAAACCGGAAAATACAACGATTTTTGTATTCGGTACAAACGGTTCTGCCCGGACGGAGAGTGGATGCTCAAAAAGCACCCGGACACCGGGGTGGAATGGAAAACCGCCGGTCTTCCCAACTGGGAACTGGTCCGTGGTAAGATCGACGCTCTCTGCCGTCATATTTCCTCGCTGGATTATTTGGGACTGGATATTATCATCACCGAGGACGGGATGAAGCTCTGCGAGATCAACTCCCACCCCGCCATGGACTACGAGCAGATCATGTGTAACCCCACCCTCCAAAAACCGAAGATCCGCGCATTTTTTGAGAAAAAAGGGATGTTTGATCACGATGCCAATGCGCTGTTTGAGGCGTATGTAAGCTGTCAGGAATAACCGAAGGAGTTGACCCAACATGAACGACATAACCGAGATCCGCACCGATATTCCCTCCCCGAAGCAATCCCTGTATTCCCGGTACATAAAACGCGCGCTGGATATCTTTTTGAGCGGTATGGCTATTCTGGTGCTCAGCCCGGTTTTACTGGTGATCGTTATTTTGGAGCTGATCTATCACGGTGCGCCGGTTTTTTATATTGACAAGCGCCCGGGTAAGGACGGTAAGATTTTTAATATGTATAAATTCCGCTCGATGACCAACGAGTGTGACGAAACCGGCAAGCTGCTTCATCCCAGCCAGCGGATCACCCCCTTCGGACGGCTTTTAAGAAGAACCTCGCTAGACGAACTGGCCGGGCTTTTCAACGTGTTTAACGGAACCATGTCGGTCATCGGTCCGCGCCCGTTAATGGTGGACTATCTGCCGCTGTATAACGAACGGCACAAACACCGCCACGACGTCCGGCCGGGTCTGGCTTGCTGGGACCTGAACAGCGGAAACAAGCTGACCTCCAAATCCTGGACCTGGAACGCCCAATTTGAAAGCGATATCTACTACGTGGAAAACGTCAGTCTTTGGCTGGATATCAAAATGGTGATCAAAACGGTACAGGTTATGTTCACCAAAAGCGAAATGCGAACCAACTCCGACCGGATCAAATTTAACGGAGAAAACCTGACCGATACCCGCACCCGGAAAGAGGTTATGAAAGAGCAGGAAGCCGCCAGGGCGGGTCAGGAATAATAAATTGAAAAAAATTTAAAAAATTTTAGAATACCGATTGTATAACCAACCGAAAAATGATACAATAGATCATATTTTTATAAAGGAAGCGATAAGGATGCAAAGTAACGTACGTCCCGAATCCATGGCTCGCATCACCACGAAAGAGCTCGCCGATGCCTTTATTGCCGAACAGGTGGCGGAGATCCGCGCCCAGGTCGGGGATAAAAAGGTGCTTTTAGCCCTCTCCGGCGGTGTGGATTCCTCGGTAGTGGCCGCCCTGCTCATCAAGGCGATCGGAAAACAGCTGGTTTGTGTTCACGTGAACCACGGCTTGATGCGTAAAGGCGAATCCGAGCAGGTCATTGAGGTGTTCGGCAAGGCGCTGGATGCCAACCTCATCTACGTGGATGCCACCGATCGCTTCTTAAATTTGCTGGCCGGGGTTGCCGAGCCGGAGAAAAAGAGAAAGATCATCGGTGCGGAATTCATCAAGGTGTTTGATGAAGAGTCGGCCAAACTCGAAGGCATCTCCTTCCTCGCGCAGGGTACCATTTACCCCGACATTCTGGAAAGCGACGGCGTAAAGGCGCACCACAACGTGGGCGGTCTGCCGGAGGATATGCAGATGGAACTGGTGGAGCCGGTAAAATTGCTGTACAAGGACGAGGTCCGGGTGGTCGGCGATGCGCTGGGTCTGCCGCATAATATGGTGTACCGTCAGCCGTTCCCCGGCCCGGGTCTGGGTGTGCGGTGTCTGGGAGCGATCACCCGCGACCGCCTGCACGCGCTCCGCGAAGCGGATGCCATTCTGCGGGAAGAATTTGATAAAAACGGACTGGCCGGCAAGGTGTGGCAGTATTTTATTGCGGTGCCGGATTTCAAAAGCGTCGGCGTAAAGAACGACAAGCGGTATGAGGGTTGGCCGGCGATCATCCGCGCGGTGAATACCACCGATGCGATGAGCGCCACCATTGAAGAGATCCCGTATGCGCTGCTGCATCACATCACCGACCGCATCACCCACGAGGTGGACGGTATCAACCGGGTGCTGCTGGACCTCACCCCGAAGCCGATCGGTACCATTGAGTGGGAATAGTAGCCACATCCCCGAAAACCCTTATTTTACAAGGGTTTTCGGGTTTCTTTTTTTGCCGAAGTACACGAAAAGTACACGGCGGGTACACGAGAAAGTTTAGGCAAACGACTCTAAACGGGCTGCAACTTCGTTCTGTTTGTCCGGATAAAGGTGTGCATACGTGCCTAAAGTGATTACTGCACTCTCGTGTCCAAGACGCTCGCTGATAAGCAGCGGCGTGAAACCCATTTCTATAAGTAAACTGGCGTGGCTGTGACGAATATCATGCACACGAATGAGCCGTACACCCGTCTTTTTACAACCTCGTTCCATTTCACTCTTCAAATAATGTTTTGTTATCTCAAATAATCTGTCTGACGGATCATAGCCGTATAATTTGTCGGCGTAATCCTTTACCATATCGCAAACAAACTGCGGTAAGGTAATTTTGCGTCTGCTCTTTGGTGTTTTCGGTTCAAGGAATAAATCCTCACCGTCAACACGAGCAAAGTTTTTGTTGATTGAAACCGTCCGTTCCTCAAAGTCGAAATCATTAAGGGTTAAAGCAAGCAGCTCTCCGGAGCGCATACCCGTCCAGTAAAGCAGATTGAAGATAACTTTTGACATTACCTTGTCGCTTACCGCTTCGATGAACAGTTGAAATTCATCCGGTTTCCAGAACTGCATTAAGTCTGATTTTTTCTTTCCCATAGGGCCACTCCTTTGCACCGGGTTGTAAGGCAACCCATAGTATTTTACAGCAAAGTTGAAGATTGCTGACAGTTGACTGTTCAAAGTTCTTAGATAGGTGGGTTTATACTTTTTGGGGTCGTTTATCAATTCAGTCTGCCAACGGCGTACCGTCATAGCTTGAATTTCATTGACCTTAAAGTTCTTGAAATACGGGATAATGTGCTTTTCCAGAACGTCCTGCTTCCCTTTATAGGTAGTAGGTTTTAGTCTGGCTTTGCAATCATCCATATAGATTTCAATTAAGTCGCAGAATCGGATATCGCAGGATTGAGCGTTTTTGCTGAGAAAATCCAGCTCAAATTGTTTCGCTTCTTTCTGCAGACGGAAACCCATCTTCTTTTTCTGTTTCTTTTGGCCCATCCAGTCCGTATAAACAAACTTACAGTACCATAACCCTGTTTTTTCGTCTTTGTAGGTCGGCAATGATTTCACCTCCGATCTATCAATTTATCATCGCCCGGATACGGTTTCACTTTACTTCTTATAGGTATGTATTCTCGTAAAAGTATTTGGCGGATATTTTTCCCGCCATTGTTATTTTGCCGGCTTTGTTCAATTCATCATTGAGCCGTTTGATAATACGGTATGCCGTGCTGCGAGAAACATCCAGCAGTTCAGCGACATCCGTTGCTGTTAAAAATCTTTTGTTTGCAGGTATGGCTGTCTTATGTTCCGCCATAATACCCTCCTTCCTGACAGCCAACAGCAACGGTGTATCCTTGCGATATTATCATTATACTACTTTTTGCAAAAAATCCCGTAGCCAGACTGTCACTTATATAAAAATTATTAGTTTTGATTAAAAGACACCTAACCGTCGAGCCATTTCCTGCGCTCATTTCAACCGCGTGTTTGCAGGTTGCCGCTATGCAGCATTTCATTTGTGGGCACGCTCCGAAGTTATCATTATGGCATACTATCCGCAAATCCTGTATAACTCCCGACGGCGGCTATTCGGTTTTCAAGGTGCATAAGAGAACAATGCTCCTGGCTTGTCCTTTCATAAAATAAACACGGAGATACCCCGTGTTTTTCTGCAAGTAAATTTGAAATTTGTGAAAATAATAAAATTAAGAGCAATCTTTGACATACAGAATATAGGATAGCACCTCAACCTATATATTGATTTGCTAACCTTGACAAACACAAGATATTGTGTTATAATTCTTCTGTAATTGATTTTTGTGCGCCGCCCGTATGGGTATCAGCAGTATGTTCTGCATTGCACAGGTTGTTATGTTTGTATTATGTCAGTAGTGTAACTGTGCCGTTTGGCGAGTTAATTGCTGGCATTTTTTATTTTATAAGGATATTTATATCCTCTGCGAGAATGACACCGGTTCGTAATTTGTTACGGACACTTTTGCCTTTGATGGTATGGTTGTTATTCTCGCTTTTTTTATGCCCAAAAAGCATTCGTGCTTTTGGAATAAATTAAGAAAGGTGGAAACCGAATGAAAAGACGAACCCATCGACATTCGCGAAAGCGAGCGTCAAGACCTGCTGTGTTCAAACAGCAGATGATCAGAAAGGAGGCTCAGAAACTTGCTAAGTACCCGATGAAGACGGTATATGTTCACCCCGCAAGGCTCAAACAGGCCCAGAA
>JAFSAC010000065.1 GCA_017442265.1 Clostridia bacterium
AATATTACAGGAACAAGACTCGTATTCCAGCACGGAGGGATCAAAACTCATTAAAATCTTAAACCCGCCACTCCAGTCCACGAGGGGAAAATCGACGGTAACCGTCACCTGAGACGATACAACGTTGGAGGCAGACAAACTTAACGATTGCGCAGCAAACGACGGCACTGCAAAAACTCCAAAGCAGATTATTACCGCAGCGCAGGCGATCAGTGCCCACAACTTCAAAAGCCGTTTAGAAACAGATTGAAACATAAAGACCTCTTCTTTCCGAACTCAAGGTTCTGCCGGGAAGGACTCAATCTTCCCTACAAGATATCGCAAAATCAGCGTTGCATCAAAGGTTGTTAATTCACTTCTTCCCGAAACGAGAGCGGCTTTTTTCTGATATTCCTCAGTAAGATCGCTCTTTCCGACGACCTGCCGCAGAATCAGCGTAGCATCAAAGGAATCCACATTTCCGTTCATATTCACATCCCCATACTTAAAGGGATTCTCGGCATTGGGGGTGTGGACGACGGGGGAGGCGAGGGGGAAGGAGGTATAGGTGACGAGGGGGGTGCCGTTGGCGTTGGTCAGGGTATTGATGCAGAGGTGGTAGCCGGTCTTTGCTTCCCCAAGATTTTTGACGGCGAAGGTATAGACGACCACGGGGCCGGCGTAAGAGGTCATGGAACAGGTAGAGGATCCGGTAACGGCCACGAAATTGCAATAGCCGGCGGCGTTGGACTGGGAGAGATCCCGGTTTCCCACCACGAAATCGAAGCCCCGGGCGCGGGCGGAGGAGATCTTTGACCCCTCGGTGACCGAAAGAAGCGTCATGGCGGCGGGATCAAACTGAATGCCCAGGTCGGCGGCGGTCCATTTCAGACCGTTGGTATAGATCTCCACGGTGAGATTGGTCTTGTCGGCGTTCATGATGGGACGCATATAGACCGACGGCACGGTGGCGGCAGTAGACGAAAGGCCGGGCATCAGAACCAGCACGAAAACCGTCGCGAGAACGAAGGATATCACTTTTTTCAAATCAGTCCGCCCCCTTTTTCACGGAAGGTGCGGAGCCGCTTCCGGTCAGATATGCAATGATTGCCAAAGCGTCGTTTTTATCCACTACGCCGTTTCCGTCGATATCCGCGCCCTCGGTCTGCCGGGCGGTGAGGGTAATCTCCCCGGAGGCGGCCCAGACCAGCAACGAAGCGTCGGCGGCGGTGACGGCCTTATCGGCGTTCAGATCCCCGAAGGGCAGAAGATGCATGGGGAAGGAGACCGACTGATCCCCCACGGTGACGGTGGCGGTATATTGTCCGTCGGCGGGGGCAGAATAATGCAGAGCGTATTCCCCGGCGGGGACGGTTTTTCTGGAAAGATCGGCCTGTAGGAGGGTCACTTTCATCGACGAAAGATCGGTCGCAACGCCGTCGTAGGCGTAAAACCGATCTTCCGGAAGCTCCACCGAAAGAACGGGGAGAGTGTATTCCAAAAAGATCCAGCCGGCCTTGCCGTTATATTCTACCTTACCCCACTCGCCCTTCAACTCGGTAACGTTCAAAAGGGTGGTATGGGGGATGAGATCCAGTTTTTCCGTATCGGTGCCCGCTCCGGCGCGAAGCCGCAGGCCTGCGGAGGTATTGACCCGAACCTGCCCCACCCGGTATTCGGGAACGGAGGGACCCTCGGAAACGGTGGGAGGTACGTAGACCCCGGAGGATTCGGGATAATTCACAGGCATATGAACGTACTGGATGCCGTAACTTTTATAGGCGGCAGTCAATTCCTCCCACGTCCAGAACCAGCCGTCCACCCGGCAGGGGATGCCGGTATTGCCGTGATAGATATACATCCCCTCGTCGTTGGTGGAAAGGACGATAAAGGAGTGCTTCCCCGTGGTGCGGACGTTTGCCCCGGTCTTCACGTCTTTAAAGAGCTTTTTCACGTTCTCCACCGTCATCTGGGCGGGGGTGAGAGAGCCTAAGGAATAGTATTTATCGGCGGTTTCCGGATAGTTCTGAGCCCGATCCACGAAGCCGAAAAGCTTGTAAAACATATAGTGGGCAAAGCCCATGCACTGGCAGGAATAGAGCCGCACCAGCTGACCGCCCTTTTCCGGGTCGTTATAGTCGGAAATGCAATCGCATCCCCCTACGTAACTGCACTTGTTATGGCAGGTGCAGGGCTCTCCGGTATAGGAAAAATAGGAGCCTACGGGGACTTCGGAAAAGACCACGTCCAGCCGCCGGGCAACGTAGGCGTTATCGGTATAATCCCCGCCGTTGCCCACGAT
>JAFSAC010000066.1 GCA_017442265.1 Clostridia bacterium
GAGGTCAGGGTGACCTTGCCGATCGCCATAGCCATGCCGCCGATACCGGCAATCAGGATTACCGAAGCGGTGAAGAGGTTGGCATTCTTCTCGAGGTCCACCTTCTGCAGCATCTTCAGACCGGACACGGCGATGAAACCGTAGAGGGTGATGCAGACACCGCCCATAACGCAACCCGGAATGGAGTCGAGGAATGCGACGAAGGGGGAGACGAAGGAGATCAGCACAGCCAGAATGGCGGTAGCGGTAATGGTTACAACAGAGGCGTTGCGGGTGATCGCCACGCAACCGACCGACTCACCGTAGGTGGTGTTCGGGCAGCCGCCGAAGATCGCACCCACAAAGGAACCGACACCGTCGCCCAGCAGGGTGCGGTGCAGACCCGGCTCTTCCAAGAGATCCTGCTCGATGATGGAGGACAGATTTTTGTGGTCAGCGATATGCTCCGCAAACACCACGAAAGCAACCGGAACGTACGCAACCGCCACGGTGGCGATGTAGGTAGCATCAATTTCCTTGACGCCTTTCAGAGCGGTCAGGAAGGTGAAGTCCGGAACCGACAGGAAGGTTTTGAGGGTGACAGCACCGTCGGTCAAGAGCGCCTGGAACGGAGCAAAATCGATGATTTTCAGTGCATCGTTACCGGTGGCCATACCGATCACGGTGAAGATGAGACCCACCGCATAACCGGCGAGGATGCCGATGATGAAGGGGATGAGTTTCACCATTTTCTTGCCGTAGGTGGAGCAGAGCACCACCACGATGAGGGTGACCATAGCGCAGATAAAGGATACCCACAGATTGCCGGACATAATAAAGGAACCGTTACCGTCCTGCGGACCGTAGGAGAACACGTCCTTGATCGCGGCGCCGGCGAGCGACAGACCGATGATCGCAACGGTGGGACCGATAACGACCGGCGGCATCAGCTTGTTGATCCAAGCGACACCGGCAAATTTCACCGCAATGGCGATGACGACGTACACCAGACCGGCAAAAGCGGCACCGATGATCAGGCCGAGATAACCCGCCTGCATCGAAACGGCACCGGCGAAAGCCGCCAGCATCGAGCCGATGAACGCAAAGGAAGAGCCAAGGAACACCGGACTTTTAAATTTGGTGAAGAGCTGATACACAATGGTACCGATACCGGCACCGAACAGGGCCGCCGAGGCGGACATGTCGTTTCCGACGATCGCCGGAACGGCAATGGTCGCCGCCATGATCGCCAGCAACTGCTGGATCGCAAACACGATCAGCTGGGGAAATTTCGGCTTGTCCTGAACGCCAAAGATGAGTTTCATACAACTTGCCTCCAATATGTTTTTTTATAAATCACGCCGAAGCGTTATTTATCGTCCTGCCATAATTCCACCTGGGTGCATCCGTCGATATCCGGCACCCGAACCAGCACCCGTTCACTGCGGGCGGTGGGGATGTTTTTACCGACGAAATCCGCCCGCACCGGCAATTCTCGGTGCCCTCGATCCACTAAAATGGCGAGTTGAATCGCCCGCGGCCGCCCGAGAGAAAAGATGGCTTCGATCGCGGCACGTACGGTGCGACCGGTATATAACACATCGTCCACTAAAACAATGGTTTTTCCGTTTACGTCAAAGGGGAGTTTTGCCTGCCGTAACACCGGCGCTTCTGCCGGTATCCGGTCGTCCCGGTAAAACTGAATATCCAGTTCGCCGCAGGGAATCTCCGTGTTTTCAATCCCGGCGATATTTCCAGCGATCTGTCGTGCCAGCGGCAACCCTCGCCGCCGGATTCCCACCAGATAAAGATCGTCGGTGGTTTTGTTTCGTTCGATAATTTCGTGGGAAATACGCATCAGCGCGCGGCGCAGGTCGTTTTCATCCATTAAAACGGATTTTGCGGGCATAATTTCCGTTCTCTCCTCAAAAAAAGATCTTGTCGGGTGTGATGATACCGACAAGATCGCAATTTTCCTATCCCGCATATTGAATGATCGCCCGGGCGGGGTATCCCGATCTTATCGGTCTCTCAGTACCGTTTAAAGAGGCGTGGTTTTGCGGTTGATTTACTAACCTGTATTATACACGGTTTTTGCTCGAATGTAAAGATAAAAATGAATAATTTGTAAATTCCCGACGAAGATATTTGAAAATGATCGACTGACAGGAAATGGCCGACATACCGTTTTTGTTTCTGACCATACTAAGGTCGGAAGGAAGGTTTTTAAATGCGAAAGTTTATCCGCGGGATGACCGCCCTCATCGGTTGCGGTATCGCCGCTTTATGGGGTCTGATGATTCATTTTGATTCCTCAATGCCGGAACAGTTCAGCGTGACCGAAGGAAAAGAACTCACCTTAAATGGGGTGGTAGAGGTGGTTCAGCGTCCGGCGTTTCATCTCATTCAACCCACCGCCGGTGTATCGCCGGACACTACGAAACGGTCTACCCTCAGTCTTTTTGGCGTGTTTCCGATTAAGACGGTGACGGTAAAACAGGTGACCGCCCCGGTAGTGGTGGTTTGCGGTATGCCGTTTGGCATTAAAATGTATACCGATGGGGTGCTCATCGTCGGTTTTTCGGACGTGGACGCCGCCTCCGGGCTGTGTAATCCGGCGCGCATCGCAGGGCTCAAAGTGGGGGACGTGGTGATGTCGGTGAACGGTCAGTCGGTGAGTACCAATAATGAGATCCGTCAACTCATCGAGGGATCGGCAGGGGAGACGATGACCTTTGTGGTGCGCCGGGATAACCTCAGGTTTACGGTGCAGTTCAGAGCGGTCAAATCGGTGAACGAAAACCGCTTCAAATCCGGCTTTTGGGTACGGGATAGCTCCGCCGGCATCGGAACCCTCACCTTTTTTGACCCGGAAACCCAGGTGTTTGGGGGACTCGGACACGCGGTGTGCGACGTGGATACCGACGAACCGCTGCCGATTTCTACCGGCGAGATCGTCGGAGCGGAGATCTTAGGGGTGGATAAAGGTCGCTCCGGCACCGCCGGGTCATTAAGCGGGGTGGTGGAGGACCAGACGATCGGCTATCTTACCATTAATTCGGAGACCGGAGTATACGGGGAACTCACCCGTTTCCCGACCAATGGTTTTCAGACGGTGCCTGTCGCGATGAAACAGCAGGTGAAAACCGGGAAAGCGGAGATTATCAGCACCGTGTCAGGGGACACCCCAGGCCGGTACGAGGTGGAGATCTTGCAGATTCGGTATAACGATTCTTCCCCGACCAAAAATATGGTAATTAAGATTACTGACCCGGAACTCTTGGAAAAAACCGGCGGCATCGTGCAGGGAATGAGCGGTAGCCCCATAATCCAAAACGGTCGCCTCGTCGGCGCCGTCACCCACGTCCTTTTGGACGACCCCACCCGCGGCTACGCCATTTTCGCCGAAAATATGCTCGCCACCGCACAGAATGCTGCAGAGGACAACGAACTAAAAGAAGCATCATAAATAACAAGAGCCACCGGCTATGGGTGGCTCTTGTTGCGTATCCGTATAACTAATAAGATTTAAACCGATTTCTATTGTATTAGTATGGAGGATTCATCGGTTGGGTCGAAACGATCTGTCCCGGAAATGCGTAAGCCGGTATCAATTATGAAATCCTTTGGGAGGGAGAGTGGGGAATACCCTGTGACTTTTTTAAATACACGGTTAAAATTTCGAATGGTTGAAAAACCGCATTTTTGAGAAATAGAGGTTATCGTGTCATTGTTATGACAAAGCAGTGCGATGGCGTTTTCAACCTTAATGATATTTAAATATTCCGAAAAATTCATTCCGGTAAGTTTTTTGAACGTTTTTGAAAAATGTGATGCACTGTATCCGGAGTGACAGACAGCATCTTTAAAGGTGATGAACGAAAAGTCACGATTGATTTTATCAATAAGATTTTTATGAAAACTTACCTTTTGGTTGTGTTCGGCAATCGGGCAATGTTGAAAAATATCAACGATCAAATTTCTTGCTTGATTTTCGGCAGCTTCACGATAAAACCGGCCTTTTTGTGACAACTCCTTTTTTATACGTTCAAAATATTTGTTTACGGGAATATCCTTTGGAAGCTTTGGCGAGGTGACGACATATTTGCCGGTTATCTCCGAGAAAAGATTTTTGTCAAAAATGGCAACCTCCACCTGTGTGTTGTGGTCACTGATGATATAGTGCAATTCTTCGCTTGCACAATAAAAGCAATCCCCTTTGTTCGCTTCAAAACAAAAATCGCCGATTTTGATTTTGGCTTTGCCGTTGGCGATTCTTATGATTTCATTTTCAAAATGCCAATGTAGCACATTGATGAGATTTCTATATTTGCCAAACCATACTTTTTCTCCATCGAAAAACTGCCTTCTCTCAAATAATCCCAACATATTTCCACTACACCGCCTTTTTTGAATTTTATTATAACATATATCTCAACAAATGTCTATAAAAAAATAATAGACTTCTTGTTTGAATAAGGCACAGAAAATACAATATATAAAGGAGGCGTTGTTATGAATACCTATCTTGGCATAGAACTTGGATCAACCAGAATAAAAGCGGTAGCCATCGGTGACGATCATCGACCGGTATCTTCGGGCGACTATACTTGGGCATCTAATTTTAAGGATGGAATTTGGACCTACGAATTAGATGAGGCATGGCGAGGTATTAACTCGGCGCTGAAATCCATTGAAAACTGTGTGAGCATAAAAGCGATGGGCATATCGGCTATGATGCACGGCTACCTTGCATTTGATAAGGATTGGAATTTGCTGGTTCCGTTTCGCACCTGGCAAAACACGGTTACAGCCGTTGCGGCGACCGAACTGACAAACGTTTTCGGTTTCAATATTCCGCAACGCTGGAGTATCGCGCATTTGTATCAGGCGGTTTTAAATGGCGAAGAACATGTTAACCGTATCGCGCATATCACTACGCTTGCAGGATATGTTCATTATCGTTTAACCGGTGTAAATGCCGTAGGCGTCGGAGAGGCTTCCGGTATTTTTCCGATAGACAGCGAAAACCTTTGCTACGACCAAATAATGGTGGAAAAATTTAATGCGCTTATTTCAAAATATCATCTGCCTTGGAAATTGGAAGATGTTTTGCCATCTGTATTGGTGGCAGGCGAAAAGGCGGGCAGTTTAACCGAATCGGGCGCAAAACTGCTGGGCGGTATGCTGCCGGTGGGAATTTCGTTTGCTCCACCTGAGGGTGACGCCGGCACCGGTATGGTAGCAACCAATGCGGTGGCACCCGGAACCGGCAATGTTTCAGCGGGCACCTCCATTTTTTCAATGGTCGTACTCGAAAACCCCCTTAAAAATATATACGAAGAAATCGACATGGTAACGACCCCCACGGGTAAACCTGTTGCGATGGTGCATTGCAACAACTGCACCAACGATTCCAATGCGTGGGCGTCGATTTTAAAAGAAACAGCAGGGCTATTTGGCACAGAGCCGGCAGACGGTGATCTGTATCGAAAACTGTATGAAAAATCCCTTGAAGGTGATCCGGATTGCGGCGGTGTTTTGGTTTGCAACTATATGGCAGGTGAAGGCATCACGCACTTTGATACCGGCAGACCTCTTGTTGTACGTACACCGGATGCAAGATTTACGCTGGCCAATTTCTTCCGCGCCACTTTATATTCCACAATGGCTACCTTGAAGCTTGGTATGGATATTTTGGCAAAGGAGAATGTGTGCATTCATAGCCTTACCGGTCACGGCGGTCTTTTTAAGACTCCGGTTGTAGGGCAAAAATACATGGCGGCGGCTTGCAACGCCCCTGTTACCTGCATGGAAACAGCGGGCGAAGGCGGAGCTTACGGAATGGCGCTGCTTGCGGCCTACACCGCAAAAAAAGCAGACAACGAAACGCTTGAGGATTACCTGAATAAAAAGGTGTTTACAGACATTTCCAAAACGAGCCTACATCCCAATGAGGCGGACGTGAAGGGCTTTCAGGCTTATATAGAAAAGTACAGGCAGCTGCTTAAGGTCGAACAAGCTGCAACAGATAACATTTAAGGAGGAATATACTGTGAAATATAGCTTTTGGTTCGTAGTAGGTTCTCAATTCTTGTACGGCACGCAGGTGCTTGAAACGGTTGAAAAACGGGCAAGCGAAATGGCACAGGAGCTTTCGAAACATCTGCCCTATCCCTTGATTTATAAAGTGACCGCTAAAACAAACCAGGAGATTACCGATATTGTAAAGGCTGCAAATTATGACGACACCTGTGCGGGCATTATTACCTGGTGCCATACCTTCAGCCCGTCTAAAATGTGGATCAATGGCCTTTCCAATCTTCAAAAGCCCTACTGCCATTTTGCGACCCAATACAACAAAGAAATTCCCAATGATGAGATCGATATGGATTTTATGAATCTCAACCAGGCAGCACACGGGGATCGTGAGCATGGTTTTATAGCAGCTCGTTTGAGAATGCCCCGAAAGGTAGTTGGCATACTGACTATCAACAGCACAAACACCAGAATATAAACAAGCGGCTTAACCTTAAGGGCTCCTTTCAGCATCTTCTCATACAGATTCAGAAGCCCGGTGTAGAAACGGCTGTCTTTCTGAACCTTTGTCTTGGAAAGCAACCTGGATGCCATGGCAGGCACAACAGTCAGCGCTATCAGCAGACTGGCCAGCA
>JAFSAC010000010.1 GCA_017442265.1 Clostridia bacterium
ACTTCCAATGCGGAGGATTCCAAAGCAGAACAACCGAATGTACCGCACACTATATCCGAGAGAGCGTCCTCGATACCATCGTACTGCACAACCTCAAAACCGTGACCGCCTTTGCAAGAGATAACCCCGACGAGTTCTATGCGATGGTAACGCATAACGGTGAGGAAGAAGCGGAAAAGTTCTACCGCAATGCCAAGCTACAAAAGGAGCAGCTTGAAAAGCGGATCCAAGACCTGGACAATATCATTCGGTGCTTGTACGAGGACAGAGTATCGGGAAGAATCACTCCCGAACGCTACGATTCGATGGCAAACGGATATGAACAGGAGCAGGCGGAAAAGAAATGCGAGTTGCAAGAATTGGCAGAGCGAATCAGCGAAGTGGATATGCGAGACCAATGCATACAGCAATTCATCCGTGATGCAAAGCAGTATATCGAGATGCCGAAGCTGACACCCGAACTGCTGCGAGTATTCATCCGCAGAATAGAGGTGTACGAGAAGTTCGAGAAGTACTCCCGAACAGCGGGAAATCCCATCCGCATACACTACGCCTTCCGCCTTCCCGAACAAGAAGGCGTCCCTGCCATTGAAGTCCTCACACAGCCCACAGCAAAAACTGCATAAAAAGTAATAACCGGAAGGTTTTTACACCTTCCGGTTACATACCACCCACTAATTCTCCGTTAAGAACATCACGGAAATACCGCAGGGATTTTTTGTTTTATTTACTCACATTCCACCGTGATAGAGGTGGCACCGCAGTGTTCGCTGTAAGCGATCAGTTGGAGTTTCTTTTGTCCTTTTTGCGGTTTTACCGCTATGGTGATCTTGCCCATATACATTTTTCGCTCCTGCAGAGCGACGTTTAAATGATCACAGTTGTCTGAACCGGTACCAATAATGACCGCCGGCTTTTCGGTGGTGAACCGCACGAATTCGGCGGCATCCGGTACAGCAAACCCGTCCTCGTCTAAACATTCGCAGGTGAAGAGCGCCAAATCCTTCCCGTTGGCCTGAAACTCGTTATTAAGGGTCAGACGGAGACTTGCCGGCGCTTTGGTGGTGGTACGGCTGTGTTCAGCCACCAGTTTTCCTTCCCGGTATGCTTTCACTTCTAAGGTGCCGGGGAGGTAGGTGACGTTCCATTCGCCGTGTCCGTAGCGCTCTATTTCCTTCCGTCCGAGCGACTTACCGTTTAAGAACAGCTCCAGTTCATCGCAGTTGGTGTATACCGTGACGTTGATCTCCTGTCCTTCGAACCCCTTGAAATTCCAATGTGGGACGATGTGTACCATGGGCTCATCGGTCCAGTGCGATTTGTTCTGGTAAAAAGCACCTTTCTTTTGTAAGAACATATCAAATGCGCCGGACTTAGAGGAGATAGCGGGCCAATCTGCTTCTCCTCGATAGTCTATACCGGTCCATTGGTACCATCCAACGACATACGGTCGCTCTTTCAAATGCTTATAGGTCTTTTCACGACCGAGGAACCACTGGTTGAAATCGGCATCCTTGTCCCGGATGCGCCCGTAGGTGTCGGTGGGGAAGTTCCAGTCACGGGAGGTGCCGGTGGCACAGCACTCCGAAGCGAGTACCGCCTTGTCCGGGTATTGCTCGTGCACCATATCGTATTTTTGGAGATTATAGTTGATGCCAAGCACATCCGACTCGGCAAAGACGGTGGATTGATCGGGGAGCTTATCTTCCGCCACCATAACAAACCGGGTATTATCTAGCTTGCGGATATGTGCGGCAATCGCCCGGTGAATCCGTCGACCCACGTCGGTAATGTGGAACGGTTCCTCGTTGCTGGTGGACCAGAAGATGACGCTCGGGCGGTTGCGATCTCGCTTGACCTGTGCGCCAAACATTTCGAGTCCTTCTTTGGTGCTGCTGAACCAACGTCCCTCGTCCATAACCAGAAAACCGAGTTCGTCCATAGCATCCATAAAAGCGGCCGGATGCTGATAATGGCTGGTACGGAGACCGTTAGCCCCCATTTCCTTGAGCAGCTTCGCCTTGTATTTGAGAACGTTATCCGGCACCGCCAGCCCGGTCAGACCAAAGTCCTGATGCAGGCAGACACCGTTAATAAAGGTCTTTTTGCCGTTGATGAGCAAGCCCTTATCGGGGGATGCTTCCACCGTTCGAAAACCGATTCGGGTGATGTTCTCATCAATTTCTTCGCCATTCATTTTCAAAACGGTTTTCACGGTATAGAGACTCGGATTTTCGGTATCCCAAAGGAGCGGATCATTGACGGTGGTGCTGTATTTGAGCACCCCTTTTTCCCGGAATACGATCGTACCGGACCCGATCGCCGTGGCAACACATTCGCCGTCCGCCGACAGGATGCTGGTTTCAGCGGTAACGTCGCAATCCTCATAAGCGGTATTCACCACAGTGGTTTCAAGATCTACCTGCCAGAGCTTTTCGTCAATCTTTTTCGCCGGCGCATACA
>JAFSAC010000067.1 GCA_017442265.1 Clostridia bacterium
AGAGGCTGCGTATGCCCTATTGGCATCGCAAGGGATTCATGCCCTTGTGATATATTCCATAAGATTTAGGTTAGTAGTGGGTATGCGTTGCTGTGACAGCCCCGCATATCCGACAGTTATCACAGGGGGTCATCTCCCTTGTCGATAATTGGCATAAGAAAATCGTGGAGGGTATGCGCAACCGTGATGGCCCCGCATACCCGGCAAACATAACGATGCCGCGTAAGCGGCACTCACCATAACGGCCGGTTTGAGACCTAACCTTAAACCTTCACCAACCGCAAACCGGCCGCACGGTACGGACGCCCGGCCCCCCGCAAAGCCGGTGGCCGTACCTTTGAAAACGACGAGCCGTAACCGGTACGGTCAAGTCGCAGGGCGAGCTATTCGGTTCTCGTAACCGAGTGTTCGGGTGAGTAGTTCGATAACACGGTGGGCGCCACCGTGACGGATTCCGCCCGCTTTTCTCCCGGATCGAGATGCCCGCGGGGGCTGCACGATAAACCGGTCGGGTGCGAGGCTCTGAACAACCTCCATAAGCCTTAGTCGATTCCTGTTGCGGGGCCCGCACCTTTTTAACGCTCTTACACACCTATTACATAATTATTTCCGCCGGTGCGGAGTTGCCGGTTCCAACATCATACCCTGCCGACATGCTCCGCACCGTTTTGAAAGTTCTTTCGCACCGATATATAGGCGGTCTTACCGACCGTCGCGGCTTCGGGCAGGGGAAAGTCCCGCGCTTTCCGCAGGTGCCTGCGCCGCAGGGGTACGCCGGCTTGAGGCGAGTATGCGGCGTACCCGCCCTCATCGGCGAGACCGTGCAGCCTGAAAAACGGGCCTCGGACAGAGCAGGCCCGTTTGGGCGTGCGGTTTCGCTACCGGGCGGAGCAAGTCTCGCATTTTGAATAATAGAAAAACCTATGGAAAAAGAAAAAGTTGATCCCTCAATCGAGCGACTGCAACGGGCCGTCGTGATCGCCGCGCTGGACCACCCGACACACAAGGGGTTGGCATGGAGCTATTTTATCAATCAGATCGCCGCCGACCGGGGAAAAATGGTTGCCGAGCAGCTCTACGCCGTGTTGGTCGGCAGTCAGGTACTGAATCTGACTTTGGCTTTGGAAGTACATTATACCTTTCCGACAATCAACCCGCAATGGCTGTTTGCCGGATTCGGGCCGGTGGAGCTGCGGCCGCTGCAAGCACCGCTGACAGGCCACGCATGGTGCAACGTCGATACGCATGTCAAGCACAGTTTCAATATACGGTTTGGCTCAGTCCTCTTTAAGTCGGATCATCGGTTACTACTGACCGATCGAGCGGGCATGACTTCGACCCATTCGTACCGCTGGAGAGCCGACACCCGCAGGTTGGAAATGCTCGATACGACCTATTTGGTCTGCGACCTGACGCCGGTGGCCCTTACGATGATCGACCTTTCGCACGCAGAGCGCGGAATGGGAGCGCTGCTTAATTTTTCGTTTCGGTGATTGAGAGAAAAACATTCAATGTAAAAATGTAATTAATGAATAAAAACGCGCCTTAAAGATGAGCTAATAGTTATCTTTAAGGAGTAAGAGTAAAGA
>JAFSAC010000068.1 GCA_017442265.1 Clostridia bacterium
CTCCTTAGCCAAAGCATTCAAACCCGAATCAGATTTTGTGATACGGATTTTCCGCTGAGGCGTCGTTAAAATACTCGCGAATACAACCAGTATTCGCTGTGTTTTTGCCTTGCTCACCAAAAAATCCGTTTATCACAAAATTCTGCGACCTGAAAGGCGCGCTTTTTTGTGTAGATTTTGGTGAAGTGTAGCGCATAAGGCGATTGCCTATGTGCGACAATGAGCCGAAAGATACCGAAAAATCGCCCTTTCAGGCTGGTTCGGGTTTAAATGCTTTGGCTCACTCCGCAAACAGATGCCGGCGCTCGCCTTTTTCGAGTTGTTCCCACACCGGGGACATCGCTCTGAGCCGGGTCACGGCATTGTTCACCTGTTCTACCACGTACGCCATTTGCTCGGGGGTGTTTTCCGTATCAATGGAGAGGCGGAGCGATCCGTGCGCCACCTCGTGCGGCAGTCCGAGCGACAACAGCACGTGACTCGGGTCCAGCGACCCGGAGGTGCACGCCGAGCCGGAGGAAGCGGAAATACCGGCGAAATCCAGCAACAGGAGCAGTGACTCACCCTCGATTCCCTCGAAGCAGAAGTTGACCGTGCCGGGCGCCCGTTTTTCCCGGTCGCCGTTTAATTTCGAATACGGGATAGCGGAAAGTCCCTCAATGAGGGTATCCCGCATCGGCAGGATCTTTTGGTTGTTTTCTTCCATATTTTCGACCGCCTGCTCCAACGCCGCGACCATCCCCAGAATGCCGGGGACGTTTTCGGTACCGGCACGGCGACCGTTTTCCTGCGCGCCGCCTTCAATAAGCGGTTTTAAACGAATGCCGCGGCGCATATACAGCGCCCCGACCCCTTTAGGGCCGTTGAATTTATGAGCAGAGAGGGAGAGAAGATCGATATTGTCCTCCTCCACGTTCACCGGGATATGACCCACCGCCTGCACCGCATCGGTGTGGAAAATAACACCCTTTTCCCGGCACACGGCGCCGATCTCCCGGATCGGCTGAACGGTACCGATCTCGTTATTGACGTACATCACCGAGACAAGTGCGGTATCCTCCCGGATCGCTTTTTTCACCTCGTCAGCGGTCACCACTCCGTTTTCGTGCACGTCCAAAAGGGTCACTTCAAAGCCCTCTTTTTCCAGTTTTTTGAGGGTGTGCAACACCGCGTGATGCTCAAACTTGGTGGAAATAATATGTTTTTTTCCTTTTTTAGCGCCGAGAAGCGCCGCACCGATGAGCGCCTGGTTATCCGCTTCACTGCCGCCGGCGGTGAAAATATATTCCCGCGCCGCGCCGCCGAGAAGCGCCGCCATTTTCTCCCGCGCCTCTTCGAGCGCCGTTTTGGCTTCCTGCCCGACCGTATATAAACTGGAGGGGTTTCCCCACACCGTATCCATCGCATTTAGCATCGCCTGTTTCGCGGCTTCACTCATACGGGTGGTTGCCGCATGATCCGCATATACCTTCATAACCGTTTCTCCTTTCGCCCCTTTTTGGGCAATTTCAGTATATCGTTTATTTCCTATTTTGTCAATAGGAAATAGAACCGTCTACCTTCCCCTGAAGCAAGTCGGCAAGAGTTACCCCCGACAAATACTGGTCGGTCAGCTGATCCAGCCGCTGCCACATCGGCAGGGTAAGACAGGTGTCTGCGTGCTCGCAGGAGCTTTCTCCGCAGCTGATGCAGGATACCGGCGCCATAGACCCTTCGGTCACCCGCAGTACCTGCGCCACCGTGATCTCCTCGGCTTTCCTTGCCAACCGGTAGCCGCCGTCCTTCCCACGGGTACTTTCCACCAGTCCGCCCTTATTAAGAAGCGCCACGATCATTTCGAGATATTTCATCGAAACCTGCTGACGTTCCGCAATCGTTTTCAGTGACACAAACCGATCGGCCGGCTGTTGTGCGAGTTGAAGAAGCATACCCAGCGCATACCGACCCTTGGTGGTTACCATATTCATACCCCCTTTTTTCATTGTGTCATTTCAATTCCCTATTATACTATAGGAATTAACAAATTGCAACCGTTCCCGCAAAAAAACACCGCTCTTTCGAGCGGTGTTTTCTCATTTTATCAGATCTTTTTCCAGGTGCGGCGGTGGAAGAGGATAAATACCGGCAGAATTTCCAGTCGCCCGAGCAACATGACAAAGGTCAGCACCAGTTTGGAAAGAATGCTGTACCCGCTGTAGCTCAAATACGGACCCACCGCCTCAAATGCCGGACCGACGTTGGAGATACAGGCAAGAGAAGCGGAGAAATTACTGAAAAATCCGTGGGTCACCTCATAGGTGCCGGCATCCGATACCACCGTCACCGCTTGCCCATTCACCGGGTCAAAGGACAGCACCAGCACGCTTGCCAGCACAATAAAGAAATACAAGGTCAGAAAAGCAAATACGTCGTTAATGGTCTTTTGTTCCAGCGTTTTACCCTCAAGCTTGGCCTTGGGCACATACCGCGGATTGATCAACTTGCGCAGGTTGATATACGTACCCTTCGCCGCCATCACGATGCGGGATACCTTCATGCCGCCGGCGGTGGATCCCGCCATGCCTCCCACAAACATCAACAAGACCAACACACTCACGGCGGTGATCGGCCAGGCACTATAATCGGCGGTCGTATACCCGGTCGTCGTCATAATCGACGCCACCTGGAACAGCGAGTGACGGAACGCTTCCTCGGTGGTGTAGGTCTGCGGGAATGCCTCAAATTTCCCTGCCAAACTCAAAAAGACCAACCCGACCGCTACCACCGCGATCCCGATATAGGTCTTAAATTCCTCACTGCGGAGAATGTCCCGCGCCCGCCCGATCAGAATCAGGTAATACAGCGCGAAGTTACAGCCAAACAACAGCAAAAAGATCGCCATAACGTACTGCGAGAAGGGGTTGAACAATTCAATGCTTCCCGGAATGAATCCGAATCCACCGGTGCCGGCGCACCCGAAGGTGGCAAGCAAGCTAAAGAAAAACTGATCGTTTTCATACCCCGGAATCGGTTTGTCCAACATCAAAATGATCACTTCAAGAACGGTCAACCCTAAATAAATCAGGTACAAAATGCGGGTGGTGACCTTCATTTTGGACACGATCTTACCCACCTGCGGGCCCGGGCTTTCAGCACGGAGCAGGTGCATAGAGGAGCCGTCGTTGCTTTCCGGGATAAAGATCAGCACGAACACCAGAATCCCCATACCGCCGATCCAGTGAGAAAAGCTTCTCCAAAAGAGGGTGGAACGGGATAGGGCGGTAATATCGGTCACGATACTCGCCCCGGTGGTGGTAAAGCCGGACATAATTTCAAAGCAGGCGTCTACATAATGCGGAATATCCCCGTTGATCACAAAGGGGATCGCCCCAAACAGTGCCATCACGATCCAAGAAAGGGCGGTGAGAGCAAAGCCCTCTTTTTGATACAAATGATCCCGCTTTGCTTTCGGAATCTGCAGTAAAAGCCCGCCAAGCGCCAAGGCGGCGATCGGAATCGCAAAGGCAAATACGTTTTGCCACCCTTCCCGATACACAATGCTCACGATCAAAGGGGCGAGCATTAAAGCGCCCTCTAAAATCATGATCTTGCCGAGAATATTCCCGAGTTTCTTGTAATTCATTCTATCACCTAATTGATCACGTCGGTCAGATCGTCAAAGTTTTTATGGGTGGTGACCACCACCACGTTATCCCCAAGCTTGATCTCCGAATTACCGTTCGGAATGATGACCTCGTTCTTACGGATAATGCAAGCAATGAGGCAGTTGGGCTTGATATTCAACTCGCGAAGCGGACGGTCGTAGATCGTTTCCGGTTTTTTCGCCGCAAATTCCAGCGCTTCCACCTGATTATTGACCAGATGATAGAGGTTCAAAACGTTACTGCCGCGGCTATTGGCCAGCGCGCGGATATAACTGATGATGCGACCGGCCACGATATGCTTCGGGGAGACCGTGTAGTTGATCCCCAGCTCATCCAGCATACCGTACAGATCGTCGCTCTTGATCTGGGTAATGGTCTTTCGCACGTTGCGCTTATTGGCGAACATCGACACGATCATATTTTCTTCATCGATGTCGGTAAGCGCCACAAACGCATCCATTCCCTCGATGCCTTCTTCCAAGAGCAGTTCCTGCTGGGTGCCGTTTCCGCACACCACCGTCACCCGCGGCAACCATTCCGCCAGTTCTTCCGCAACGGCGCCGTTATTTTCAATGAGTTTGACTTCGTACTTCTTTTTAGAGAGCGCATCGGCGAGATAATACCCGATCCGTCCCCCGCCAACGATCATCACGTTTTTCAAAGGGGATTTCACCAGATTGATCTCCGCCAAAAAGTCGCCGAGTGTTTTCGCTTCGGCGGTGACGTGCAGCTTGTCCCCTTCTTCGATCATAAAGGTACCGGAAGGAATGATCACCTGATCCCCGCGCTGAACCGCACAGACCAGCACCTTCGTCGCCAGTTTTTGACCGAGGGAGATCAGGTTCTCGCCCACCAGCGGACTCCCTTCCTCCACCACGATCTCCACCAAGGATACCCGGCCTTTGGCAAACCGTTCGATCTGCGCCACCGACGGCAAGCTGATAAGGTTGAAAATTTCGCTTGCCGTTTCCCGTTCGGGGTTCACGATCATCGCAATGCCGAGATCCTCTTTCATCAAGGCGACCTGACGGCGGTAATCGGGGTTTCTGACCCGGGCAACGGTGTTTTTCGCACCGAGCTTTTTCGCCACAAGACAAGCGAGAATGTTCTGCTCATCGCTCCCGGTCAGCACGATCACAAGATCGGTGTCTTTCATCCCGGCTTCGTTCTGAATATCCATACAGGCGCCGTTTCCGACCACGCCGAACACATCGTATTTTTCAATTAACGACTCGATCTTTTCTTTATCTTCATCAATAATGGTGACAGTATGCCCTTCGCCCGACAAATTCTTAAGAATGGTCCGGCCAATGGTTCCGAGCCCGATAATCGCAATTTTCATATCCTTCCTCCTGTGGAATTTTGCGGCATCTTATATAGGTTATATTATGACCCTGTTGAGTGATATTGTCAAGAATATTTGTCCAAAAGCCACCCCGTTATCCCCTTCCACCGGCTTTCGTGATCTTTGCCTTTTATTCAAAAACCGAAAAACGGCCCTCCCCGGTTTCTGCCCGGGAAGGACCGCTTGCTTTAGCCACACTCGGTCATCGCCGCCGAAAAACTTCCTTTTCGGCGCTTTAACCGTTTTCATCATTCCAAAATCCCATATTCTCTACGTATTGGTCCCGGAAAACCGGATCACCGGAAAGCTCTACCGTTCGGGTCTGCGCGGCAATGGCGGACGCTTGTAACGCCGCACGCTTATCCAACAAGATCATATCCGCCCCGACCAGCGCCGCATTTCCCAGCACCCGTACACGATCGGCAGAAACCGTTGGAATCAACCCGATCGCGGCCGCATTTCCTACGTCAATATACCGTCCGAATCCTCCGGCTATCGCCAGTTCCTGCAGATCCTCTGCGGAAATGCGGGCATAATGAAGCAGCGTTTCCATGCCCGCGCGGATAGCCCCCTTTGCAAGCTGGATCATCCGTACGTCCTGTCCTGTCAGCCGCACCTCGCCATCCAACACGACCGGATCTTCCATAAGCCGGCCGGTCTCATCCAATTGCTCAAGCTTTAGCAGACAGGCAATCGCATCAACAATTCCGCTACCGCATATTCCGATCGGTGCCGCCTCATCTATCACGTGACACCGCAGTCGTCGGCCCTCCACCGTCAGCCGGTCGATGGCGCCGGTCATCCCGGTCATACCCATAGAAAGACCCGCTCCTTCAAAAGCCGGGCCGGCGGCGGTAGCACAACAAAGCAGCTCTCCGTTATGAAAAAGCGCGATCTCACCGTTGGTACCAATATCTGCCAGCATAGCGGTATGCTCCGATTGATAAATCCCACTGGCCAACAGAGCGGTGGTAATATCCCCGCCCACAAAGGCCGAAATACACGGTGTGAGATACACCGATGCCCGGCAAGGCAGTTCCAACTCCTCCGCCGTCAAGGTCTCCCCAAACAGATGATCCGCTTCAAAAGGGGCTTGCGACAAGCACCGCACGTCCCTTCCGGTGAGCAGATACAGCATGGTGGTGTTGCCGGTGATAACCATCGAATCGATCGCGGTCACCGGGATGCCGGCTTTCACCGCGCCTTCCGTCAACAGCGAAGACAGCGCCTGTCGGATACAAGTCGAAAGCTCCGCTCCCTTTCCCTCCAACGATTGGGTAATACGGGAGATCACGTCCCCACCAAAAACCGACTGGGGATTCGGGGCGGCGACCTCTGCCCGCAAAGAGCAGCGATCATAAAGATGCAGTGCCAGCGTGGTGGTGCCGACGTCGATTGCCGCACCGTAATCGGTAAAGCAAGGGTCCCATCGGAAATCCGGCATCACCCCTTCAGCACAAATGCGGGAATGACCCGGCGAGTCGGTTAAAATACGGCAGGGTCCTTCTACCGTCGTACAACAGGCCAGGCGATATCCTGCCTGTTGTTCTTCTTTGGTAAAGCATTCCTTTTCCCGGTCGGTCAACGGACTCAATTCTCCCCAGGCACGAACCCGGCATTTACGGCAAACTCCTTTGCCGCCGCAGATCATCGATACCCCGTGAGACGGGGTGAGCAATCGGCTGATCCGGGTGCCCCGGTCCACCAAGTGGCAGGTACCGTTGAGAACAACCTCTACACCTTCAGTTTTCATAAAACTCCTTCACCGCCGCAAAAAACGCGTCAATATTCTCCCATTTGGAAGCGGGCGGGATGTCACAACCGGAGGAAATCACGAAATTTTTATAGCCACAGCAAGCGTTCATTACCCGCAGAGTGGCCTCCCGAATCGAGTCCGGCGTGCCGTTACAAAACTCTGCCGCCGGATCCACGTTACCCATTGCAATAATATCAGCCGGGATATGGGGCATCATCTGTGCCATATCGATCGCATTCCCGAAATGATAGGCCGCCGATCCGGTACGCAAAATGGAGTCAATAATCGAAATGGCGCCGTCGCCGCAGTTGTGGTAGATCACCGCAAAGGTATCCTCCTGCACCGCCTCAACAATGCGGCGCACAAACGGTTCGGAAAACTCCTCCGCCAAAGCCGGGGAAAGCAATCCGGCCAGCGGTTCGGCGATCACCACGCCGTTGGCCCCCGCCTCCTTAAAAGCGTTACAATATTGAATAATAAACCGGGTGGCTTTGTCCAATACCGTGTTCACCTTTTCCGGCTCGTCATAACAATCCATCATAATTTCGGTCACGTCCAGCAAGCGGCCGCCCAAAGAAAAGGGGCCGATCACCCCGGCCAGTACCGGACGGTCGGTGATCCGTTCCACCGCCCGTGCAATGCCTTCCACGCAAATGCCGGTACGTCCGGCTCCAACTTCGGGCACCTCCAACGCATTGGCCGCATCCTCGTCCTCCACCAGACGTCCGATGACGGTGGGAACCTCGTGATCGCTGAACCGAACGGTCGCCCCAAACGCCTCCGCCTCCACCGACAGGTCCATTAAACTGACCGCGGCGGCGGCATCGGTACGCTGAGCGACCAGCGTTATAGCGGTCGCCTGCGCTTCGCTGTCCGAAACCAACTGCCGCAAAGACACGTCCATAAACTGTACCGCCGGGAAGGATAAGATCGGCAGGGCCTTTTTCACCGGTGCCTCCCGCAATTCTTCCAACCAAGCTTTCATATTTCGCTTCATAGGTCTCTCTCCTTATACAACATCGCACCGAAATAGGTCACCGTATCCTGTCCGTTTATGTATTTCATACCCGCAAGCGTAGCCAACTTGGACACGGCAATGCCGTAAGCTTCCAGCGACGGGGTCGCCAACTCCGGTTTGCGGCAGGGAAGCCCCTCTGCCTTGGCGCACACCGGGCATTCCCGACAGCCGCCGGCGCCCAAATGCAAAACGTCCAACCGTCCCTGTGCGGCAATCGCCTCCCGCAAGCGGCAGGTCAAACGATGATGGCGTTTTCCCGCCTCCATCATTCCTTCGAAATCATAGCTGTCCTCCAGCGCAGACACCGTTTGATACACCAGCGCCTTATCATACCGACGGGCACGATCGATCAACTCGTCGATATCCCCCGCATCCGGCGGACACATATAGTTTTTTCCATAACAACCGCAGGCGTTGGAAGCACATTGTTCCCGAAAACGACGGTCAAACTCAATATCCTCCACCTCGACCACGGCCGCTTTATAAGCACCCCAACTAAGCAGCTTTTCTATCGTCTGTTCCATATTGGCACCGCCTTACTCACCGTAAAACTCATCCAACACACCGGACACGACCTCCGACCAGACAATGAGATTTTCAGGCCGGTGAGACACTGTGCTGATATCTTTGAGCACCAGCTCCAAGGGACAACCGTACTTGATCGCCAATTTGACCGATTTTTCGGTTTCCCGGCGAACGATCTCCGGATCGGTCACAGCGGACACGTTGGCAGGGTTGGATTTTCTGGCATATACGTATCGGTTTCCGATCCACTCTGCCATAACCTCTTCCTTTGCCCAAGGGGACACGCCGATCTTTCGGAGGTTTTCGATCTTGGATATTTGGTCCAGTTTTCTGTCGAGCGGTTCACAACAGCCGTAATAGGTATACGCAAACCGTTTGGCCAGATCAAGAGAATATTGAATATCAAACTCGTCGTGCATTTCCGGCGAAACGTCCGAGAAGCCCTGTGCCGTCGTACGATACCAGGTGGCCTTTAGTCCGTCTTCGGCCAGCCCTGAAACGTACGCAGGGGTACAATGCAAATCCGGAGAATGCGGATCAACCTGCATCTCTTTCTCGATAAAATCCATTTCGCTCAGCGCGATCTCCATAAATTTTTTACGGATAGCGTGCAAATGCTCGGGCCTGTCATACAAATCAAACAAAATGTTCTCCAAGCCGCGCAGGGTAGCAATCTCATCCCAAGGCGCGCTGTGAAAATAGCCGCGGCCGCACAGCTTGACCGGCATCGCATCACCCAACAGATCGGTGTAAAAGTTCATGGCCTCCTCATCCCTGTCCTTCCGTCTGGTGAAGGTCGGAACGGACAGCAGCTCGACACTGTCTTCGCTTTCCAACAGATCCTCATAGTTATGAGAAATAATGTTGTTAAAATCATCAGTCTGAAGGGTGTTTTCTTGCACACGAAGACCGATCCCGCTGGAATCGTATGCCATCGTCACCCGGAAAAAGGGTTCAAAATAAGTATCCGCCTTAAAATGCTTCCACCGAAAAAGTGCCTTTAAAAAGGTATACTCCACCTGTCTGGCACCCTCATCCTCGCAACGGCAGGTGAGTTCATCCCCGATATTCATTTGATACCAGGGGATCTCCTCCAAAATGACCGGCGGCCGGACGATCTTCAGGTCATTAGTGTCCAGCATGCGCTTATTCATTTTCTGCTGCTTTTCGCTCGAGGCCATTTCCATATATTTTTTGGCAAGCTCACGAACGATACCCTTATCCCGCTGAGTCATCATAAACTTCTCTACCTCTCTACTTATAAAACCGAGATGTAAGCATACGGGCAAATTATATCTTAGGGTTTTTTCAACCGCTGTCAACCGGCCAATTCCCGGCACAGTTCCACCGCCGCGTCGGCAGCGCTTGCCGCATCGGCCGTGTATTTATCCGCACCGATCTGCTGGCAGTAGGCATCGGTCACCGGCGCACCGCCGACCATGACCTTTACCTTGTCACGCAGTCCGGCCGCTTCTACGGCCTTCACGACCTCTTCCATAACCCCCATAGTGGTGGTCAGCAGAGCGGAACAGCAAATAATTTGGCAGCCGTTCTCAACCACCGCCTCTACGAATTTCTCCGGCGGCACATCGGTACCGAGATCGATAACCTCCAGGCCCTTGCCTTCCATCATCATCTTCACCAGATTCTTGCCGATGTCGTGCAGATCGCCCTGCACGGTGCCAATACACACCTTGCCGACCGACTCAATGCCGGCTTCCGCGATCAGGGGTTTCAACAGGGCCGTACCCATATTCATTGCGCGGGCAGCCACCAGTACCTCCGGTACGTATACCTCGTTATTTTTAAACTTCTCGCCGATCATGCCCATACCGCTGAGCAAACCCTGCTCCAAAATATCCTGTGCCGGAATACCCTGGTCAATGGCCTGCTGTACCAGCTCTTTTACCACTTTTGCTTTCCCTTTTTGCAGGTTTCGGAAATCTCTTGAAGAATGCTCATAATCATTACCTCCATAAATTTTGTACTTTAAACATATCACTTCATTCCGGTTTTTACTTGCACGAATTCATTAGTTTTGGTACTTTTTTATCTTTTTTATTGACGTGCAAAAAACAATCTGTCATAATAGCCATAAGGGGGGAGAACCATGAATATACCCACTTTTGACCGCCAGTTGGCACGATCCTGTGCCCACGCATTTTATGTTTCCACCCGGCTCGGCTGTATCGTATCCGACACCGAAGGGCAGATCCTATTTGAGGAAGGACAGGGTTTCACCCACTGCCCGCTGTGTGCCTATGCCGGTTGTTCCCGCGAAGAATGCACCGCCTCCCACATCTACGGGATGCTGGAAGCGGAGCGGTTCGGCGGCAAATACATCTATTTTTGTCCACTGGGGCTGACCTGCTTCGTTTCTCCTATCATCGGCGATGAGGGCACCGCCGCCAAAATTACTGCCGGGCCCTTTATGATGGTGGAAAAGCAGGATTTTATTGATTGTGAATTAAAGGAAAATCTGCACCTTCAGGGGGAAGCGCTAAAACAATCGATAGCGGCATTGGATCAGGTGCCTTTCGTTCCGCCGGAGCAAGCAACGGAGCTTTCCAATCTGCTATTTATGGCGGTGGGGTTTATGAACAACGTCTCCGCCGAAAACGACCTGCTGGAAGCCGATCGCTCCCACACGTTGCAAAGCCAGATCAGCGCCTATATCGCCCAACTAAAGGCCAACGGAGAAACCCCCGCGGTGTATCCGCTGCTCAAAGAGCAAGCCCTGTTACGCAGTATTGCCCGCCGGGATCGGGAACAGGCCTACCAGCAACTGAAAGAGCTGCTGGGAGAGCTTTTTCTTATGGGTGGCGATCTGCCGAAACTCAAATCCCGCGGCTATGAGCTTATGGTGATGATCTCCCGTACCGCGCTGGAAAACGGTGCCGATACCGAGCTGACGCTGGATATGTGTCAGCGATATATGGAGGAAGGAGCACAGATCAAAAGTTTTTCTTCCTTCAGCAGCTGGTTGGCTAAAACCATGACCGAATTCACCGATAGCATTTTCAGATACAACGACACCAAGCATGCCAATATCATCCACCGTTGCGTTCAGCACATCAGCGTTCACTACGCCGAGCGGTTGACGCTGGACGAAATGGCGGATATGGTGTATATGTCCCCGGCGTACCTCAGCCGGGTATTTAAAAACGAGACCGGCGTCACCTTCAACCAATATATCAACCGTGTCCGCATCACCAAAGCGAAAGAACTACTGCGAAACCGACGGTTGAAACTGACCGATATTTCCCTGATGGTGGGATACGAGGACCAAAGCTATTTCACCCGGGTGTTCAAAAAATTGGAAGGGATCTCCCCCAGCCGATACCGTAACAAGGTGCTTGCCCGCTACCGGCAATGACCGCTCGCCCCCTGTCGTATGCCAAGAAAAAAGGACGCTTACAAAGCGTCCTTTTTTTATCATTTATAAATGCCTTCTTCCCACCAGATCTTATTCATAAGCTCATATCTTTCCAGAGGAAGGCCGGTGTAAGCACAGTTGGAGGTGCAGAAAATGTATCCCCAACCGTCCATGCCTTCCCGCAACGAACGGCGGGTGTCTTCCGCCACCTGTTCCAGCGTACCCGTCTGTAAAAGACCGCAGTTGACGTTCCCGCAAAGGGCAATTTTATCGCCGTAAAGCCGTTTGACCTCCGCCATGGAGACCCCGCCCTGCGGATCCAGCGAATGAAGCGCATCCGGGCCGCATTGCACCATCTGATCCAGAATAGGCATAATGTTGCCGTCGGTATGCTTAATGGAATAAAATCCCATGTCACGGTACGCATCCAGCGATGCTTTTAAATACGGAGCGATGATCTCACTGAACATATCCGGGGAGAAAAACGGATTGACGTTAAAGCAGTAGTCACTGCACAAACAAAAACCGTCCAAAAGTCCTTCCCGTTTGGCCATTTTTTCGGCAAAACGCAGATAGTAATCCAGATTCTGCCGGGCCTCTTTTTTCAGGCCGTCCATATCCTCATACAGCCGTTCGGTAAACTCCATCATATTACTGCCATCCGGCATAGAGAAGGTGGGGTCGCCGTGCATCATGGTGAAGTATTTATCGCCGCTCTTCTCCCGGATGGTTTCCAAAAGACGGACGGTGTTGTCAAAATCACCGGGGTTGGGATGAACGAAAATGGCGCTGTGATGGTATTTTTCCGCCGTTTCGATAAATACGTCGGCGCAATAATCAATATGCATCTTTTTTTCATTGGCACTCATCTGATTCCACTGATGAAACACCTGATGGATGGGATGAATTTTCCCGATTGCTTCCAGAGTTAAAAAGAAAGTAAGCTCAAACGTAGGACAGTGACCAACAATCGGCTCGCGCTTCAATGCTTTTATAAAGCGTTCTCTTTCGGTCATAACAACAACATCCTTTCCCGCATTTCCGTTCTCATCAGAATCGTTCGAACATAGAAAACGACAGTTTTTTTCATTATATCTTTCCCAAAAAACAAATTCAAGATTATTTTTATGCAACTTCTTGTCTTTTCTTAAGATTGAGTTTAATAACGAGCAAAACCCAGCGGACTTCGCATAGCGAAGTCCAGCATTCTGAACCTGCGCGGCCCTCTTGCGGTACCCGGCTCTGTCGGCGGCGGATAAACCGCCTTGCCAATCGCCGACCGCTACGCCAACAAATTCTCCCTGCATCGCCCACCGGGCGCGGTCGCATTTGTTGCCCTGCGTCCCTCACCGCGTTCGAGACTTCGATCACAAGCTCAACACTGTCTGCACAAAAATAAATCGCAGATGGGCAATGCCCATCTGCGATTTATGGTCGAGATGACAGGATTCGAACCTGCGGCCTCTGCGTCCCGAACGCAGCGCTCTACCAAACTGAGCCACATCTCGATGTTCTCTTTTCAACTTCGCTATTATACTGTATATTTTTTGATTTGTCAACCGCAATTTTGCGGAAATTTATACCCACCGGGGGTGCCGGCATTTCGACACCCCCGGTGGGATCACTGCTTTAAGGATTAGTCCTCGTCGGTGAGGCCTTCCTCCTGCATCTTCTGAATGTCAGGATCATAGGACAACAGCGGGGACACGTCGGTGCCACGGATACGGCGATCGACGTAGTTCTTGGTGATCTTCATCACCAACGGGAACAGCACCACCACACCGATCAGGTTGGGAATCATCATCAGGCCGTTGAAGGTGTCCGAAATATCCCAAGCGAGCGAAGAGGTCAGCACCGCACCGAAAATAACGGTGATCACGTGAATGATCTTGAAAATATAGGTGGTTTTAGAACCAAACAGGTACTCCCACGCTTTGGAGCCGTAATGCGACCAGCCGAGCACGGTGGTAAACGCAAACAGGAACATAGCCACCGCCACAAACTTCGCACCGAGTCCGCCCCACGGGAGAATGGTATTAAACGCGCCGCCCACGAGGGTCGCATCGGTATAGCCCGCAGCAATCTCACCGGTCAGCACGTTGAACACACCGCCGTTTAAGCCCCCTGAGGTCAGCACCACCAGCGCGGTCATGGTACACACCACCATGGTGTCCGCAAACACCTCGAAGATGCCCCACATACCCTGCTTGACCGGCTCTTTGACGTTAGAGTTGGAATGAACCATAACCGAAGAACCGAGACCGGCTTCGTTGGAGAAGACACCCCGCTTGAAGCCCTGAGTGACCACCTTGCTGATCACCACGCCAATGCCGCCGCCGACAAACGCTTCCGGCTTAAACGCATTGACAAAGATCGCCTTGAACGCCGGCAGGATGGCGTTGTAGTTCACACCGATAATAACCAGGCTGCCGATCACGAACAGCACCACCATAAAGGGAACGATCTTTTCGGCGACGTTCGCGATCCGCTTCACACCGCCCAGGGTGATGACAGCGGTCAGCACCATAACCAGCAGGCCGATAATGAGACTGTAGAGATTGATGCCGCCCAGCACCGTCACCGAGGACAGCGCCGGAATGTCAAACGCCGCAACGACGTTGGCCACGATCTTATTGACCTGACCCATACTGCCGATACCGAAGGAGGCAAGCAGAGTGAAGATACAGAACAGCACCGCCAGCACCGAGCCGATCCACTTACAGCCCTTTTTACTTCCCAGACCGTCCTTCAGGTAGTACATGGCGCCGCCGGACCATTCGCCGGTTTCGTTCTTACGGCGATAATAGAGTCCCAGCACGTTTTCGGAATAGTTGGTCATCATACCGAAGAAGGCGGCAACCCACATCCAGAACACCGCACCGGCACCGCCCACGCTAATAGCGGCGGCCACACCGGCGATATTACCGGTGCCTACCGTCGCGGCGAGCGCGGTACACAGCGCCTGGAACGGAGAAATGGTACCCTTCTCCTTGGTGTGACTCATCACCCGCTTGGTAAACATACGGCCAATGGTCTTGGTCCACCAATGCTTCAGATGAGACACCTGGAACCACTTGGTCACACAGGTCATCAAAATGCCGGTGCCGATCAGCAGAAACAGACCAAAAGGACCCCATACGACCCCGTTGACCGATCCGTTAATTTCGGCTACCTTGTCAAAAAAAGCTTCCACAACATAACACCCTTCCCAAAATCTTTTGAAAACAAAAAAGACAGCGACCGCGAGGGCCTCTGTCCGCAAAATAACAAAATCGATACCCGGTATCCGCCGGATATCCAAAACTCTGTCCTTTTGCCTGAGAGATTGGACGCTTCTCGCATCTTTGCCCCTTCGGCACCCGCACCTAAGCGGGCTTCTCCAGAGTGCCATCCAAACACAGTCCTTTCCGAAAACCGGAACCTGAGAGTGTTACTCCTTCGGCGGAAAAATTCGCTTTCCTATGCTCGTCATCTGGCACCTATTCTGTTTTCAACGAGGTACAGAATACCACACCTATCGACAAATGTCAATAGAAAAACCGGGAGAATTTTCTCCCGGTTTTCATCCCCTTATTTAAAGCTATCCTTCAGCTTATCAAAGAAGCTGCGGCGCTTTTGATAGTTCTTATCTCCGGTGGCATCCTCAAACGCACGGAGCAGTTTTTTCTGCTCGCCGCTTAAGTTTTTCGGCACCTCCACCGCCACACGGAAGATCAGGTCTCCGCGCCCGCGGCCGTTAAGATACGGAATACCCTTGCCCTTGAGGGTCAAAAGATCGCCCGGCTGGGTTCCTTCCTTAACATCCATTTCCACCTTGCCTTCTAAGGTCGGCACCTCCACCGTCGCACCGAGGGCGAGCTGAGCAAAGGTGAGCGGCAGGTCGCACCAAACGGTAAACCGTTCCCGCTCAAAAATAGGATGAGGACGCACGCTGACCCGCACCTGCAGATCGCCCGCCGGCCCGCCGTTTTGTCCGGCATTGCCTTTTCCCCGGATGCTGATCACCTGACCGTCATCAATACCGGCCGGGATATTCACCCCCACCGTATTGGTCTTGCGGACCTGCCCACTGCCGCCGCAATCGGGGCAGGGAGTATCCACTATGCGACCGCGACCGCGGCACTGGGAACACACACCCTGGGTCTGCATCACCCCGAACGGAGTACGCTGTTGGCGCACCTCCTGTCCGGTGCCGTGACATTGGGGACAGGTGCGCGGAGAGGTACCTTTTTTCGCCCCACTGCCGCCGCAGGAATCACACGACTCCACTGCCGTTACCTTCACCTGCTTTTTACACCCTTTGGCCGCCTCTTCAAACGAGATGACCACCGACACCGCCACGTCGGTCCCCTGTCGGGGGGCGTTGGGGTTAGCCCGACGGCCGCCGCCACCGAAGAAGGAGGAGAAGATATCCCCGAGGTCAAAATCCATATCCCCGAAGCCGCCACCGCCGTATCCGCCGGCGCCGGCACCAAACTTGGGGTCCACCCCGGCGTGACCGAACTGGTCGTACCGCGCCTTTTTCTGCGGATCGGACAGCACCTCGTACGCTTCGTTAATCTCTTTAAAGGATTTTTCCGCCGCTGAATCCCCCGGATGAAGGTCCGGGTGGTATTTCTTCGCCTGCTGACGGAACGCTTTTTTAATTTCCGCTTCGGAGGCGCCTTTGCTAATACCCAGCACCTCGTAATAATCGCGTTTCGTTTCTGCCATTGTCATCACCATAGTGAGTCACTGCGACTCAAACGAGCCGCAGTGACCGTGAATTTCTGTTATATAAGATTGATAACATCAAATCTTATTGTACATCACCGTTGTAGTAACCGTCAGCACCCTGCTCCGGAGCGGCATCCGCCGGATTGGCGCCGTCCTGCGGAGCGGCCTGCTGGTACAGCTTTTCGCTGACTGCGTAGAACGCTTTGGTGAGCTCTTCCTGTTTTGCCTTAATGTCCGCAATATCCTCGCCCTTGAGCGATTCCTTCAGCGCATCTACCTTCGCCTGAACTTCCGCCTTATCCTCGTCGGACAGCTTATCGCCCATTTCCTCGAGGGTCTTTTCGCACTGGTACACCATTTGGTCGGCGTTGTTGCGGGTCTCGACGTCCTCACGGCGCGCCTTATCCTCCGCCGCATACTGCTCCGCTTCCTTCACCGCTTTTTCCACGTCCTCTTTGGACATATTGGTGTTGGAGGTAATGGTGATGTGCTGTTCCGCACCGGTGCCAAGGTCTTTGGCGCTGACGTTCACGATGCCGTTGGCGTCAATATCAAAGGTAACCTCAATCTGCGGCACACCACGGCGAGCCGGGGCGATACCGTCCAGTTTGAAGAGACCAAGCGTTTTGTTGTCTTTGGCAAACTCACGCTCGCCCTGCAGTACGTGCACCTCAACCGACGGCTGGTTATCCACCGCGGTGGAGAAGATCTGGCTCTTCTTGGTCGGAATGGTGGTGTTGCGCTCGATCACACGAGTCATCACACCGCCCATGGTTTCAACACCCAGCGACAGCGGGGTGACGTCCAACAGCAGAAGCCCCTTCACCTCGCCGCCGAGCACGCCGCCCTGAAGTGCGGCGCCCATGGCAACACATTCATCCGGGTTAATGCCCTTGAACGGCTCTTTGCCCATAAACTTCTGAATGGCTTCCTGCACCGCCGGAATACGGGTGGAACCACCCACCAGCAGCACCTTGTCGATTTCAGCCGCTTTCAGTCCACTGTCGGACAGCGCCTGACGGACCGGACCCATGGTGGCTTCCACCAGGTCGGCGGTCAGCTCGTTGAACTTCGCACGGGTGAGGGTCATATCCAGGTGCTTCGGACCGGTCGCATCGGCGGTGATGAACGGCAGGTTGATGTTGCTGGACATACCGCCGGACAGTTCGATCTTCGCCTTTTCCGCCGCTTCGCGCAGGCGCTGAACCGCCATACGGTCAGCCGCCAGATCCACACCGGTCTCCGCTTTGAAGCCGGCAATCAGCCAGTTGATGATCTTCTGGTCGAAGTCGTCGCCGCCCAGCCGGTTATTACCGGCGGTGGCGAGCACCTCCTGCACGCCGTCGCCCATTTCGATAATGGACACGTCAAAAGTACCGCCGCCGAGGTCATACACCATAACCTTCTGATCGGTTTCCTTATCAATGCCGTAAGCGAGCGCCGCGGCGGTCGGCTCGTTGATGATACGCTTGACTTCCAGACCGGCGATCTTACCGGCATCCTTGGTCGCCTGGCGCTGAGCATCGCTGAAATACGCCGGCACGGTGATGACCGCTTCGGTCACCTTGTCGCCGAGGTACGCTTCCGCATCCTGCTTCAGCTTGGACAGGATCATCGCAGAAATCTCCTGCGGGGTGTAATCCTTGCCGTCCACCGACACCTTATAAGCCGAACCCATTTCTCTCTTAATGGAAGAAATGGTGCGGTCGGGGTTGGACACCGCCTGCTGTTTGGCGACCCGACCGACGATCCGCTCGCCGTCCTTTTTGAACGCGACCACCGAGGGGGTAGTGCGGGCGCCTTCCGCGTTGGGGATAACCACCGCTTCGCCGCCTTCAATGACCGACACACAAGAGTTGGTCGTACCTAAGTCAATACCGATAATCTTTGCCATAACAATTACCTCCATATACTACTTTACAAAAAATTTATTATATCCCGTGTTGGGGTATGTGCAAACGTTAGTTGGCTACCTTCACCATGGCCGGCCGCAGAACACGGTCCCCAAGCTTATAGCCCTTCTGAAACACCTCGGTCACCGTTTCGGTTTCCACACCGTCCGCATCCTCCCGCATCACCGCATTGTGCAGTGAAGGGTCAAACGGGGCGCCGAGCGCTTCGATCTCTTCCAGACCCAACTTTTGGAGCGTTTCCTTGAACTGCCGCAGGGTCATATCCACCCCGACCTTGTAATCCTCCCCGGCCGGTGCGGTGAGCGCCCGATCCATATTATCAACCGAGGCCAGCAGGGCGGTTAAAATATCCGCTTTGGTGAACAGTCCGATCTGCTCCTTTTCCTGTTCGGTGCGGCGCTTGTAGTTCGCGTATTCCGCCAGCATCCGCTGATACCGGTCCTCGATTTTCTCCAGTTCCTTTTTCAGCTTTTCGATCTCTTCGGCAGCTTTGCCCCCGCCCTTTTTCTTTCCTTTGACCGGCGTTTCCTCCGCCGGGGCGGTGTCTACCGTCTGTTCTTTTTTCTCGGTGTCACTCACGATTGTTCGTCTCCTTTATCCTCATCCAGCATATCGCTGAGAATTCTGCCCACCGCTTTGGCGAAATATTCCACCTTCGGGATCGCCGATGCGTAATCCATACGCATCGGACCGATCAGTCCTATGGTCCCGCGGGCAAGTCCGCCGGTGGTGTATTGGGTGGTGATAATGCTGGAGTCTCCCAGCTCCTGCTTATCGCTCTCACTACCGAGCAGGATCCGCAGCCCTTCGGAGGAGGCCGATTGCTGCAGCATATCCGCCAGCTGTTCCCGCTGAGCAAGGAAGGTGAGCAACGATTTCGCCCGCTCCGGCGCATAATCGGGGTGCTGTAACAGATTGAGCTGTCCGGTGAGCAATACCTCCGAATCGGCCGACTCCTGAACCAGCCCGTAGAAAGCGGCCAGCACCGGGGAATACCGTTCGGCGGCTTTTCCCATGGTGTCCAGCACCTCCTGAATATCCGCCAGACACACGTGCGAAAGCGGGACGTTCAGAAACCGCATCCGGATGAGCTGTGCCACCTGATCCAGCTCCTCCAACCGAATCTCCTCCTGAAGCCGGCAGGAACGGTTCCGCAGAACCCCGGAATCGGTCACCAGCAGCATCGCCACCTTATGGGACGAGATCGGCATCAGCTCGATCCGGCGGATCGCCGAACTGCGCTGATCGGGGGTGGTGGTCACCGCCGCATAACCGGTGGAGGTGGCAAGGATCCGGGAGGCCTCCTCCATTAATCGGTCGGGGGAATCGGACAGCCGCCGCAGGGTGGAATCGATATTCTCCCGATCCTCGTCGGTCAAACTATCCTGCTTCATCAGGTTGTCAATATAAAAGCGAAAAGCCGGTGCGGTGGGGATGCGCCCCGCCGAGGTATGCGGCTGTTCCAGATATCCGGCCGCCGCGAGCTCCGCCATTTCGTTGCGAACGGTAGCGGAGGACACCTCCTCATCCAGCTTGTCGGTCAGAAACTTCGACCCGACCGGCTCACCGGTTTCAATATACGCGTCCACGATCGCCGCTAAAATTTTTCTTCGACGTTCATTCCACTGCAACCTGCTCACCTCTTTCCGATTAGCACTCAAACCTTCCGAGTGCTAACACCATTATATTACCCCCGCTTTCCCGGAATGTCAAGGGGAAATTATGAATTCTTTGTAAATAGCGCAATAACGCCGACTTTTCTTGATTTTTTCCTAAAAATCCTATATACTTTTATCAAAATCAAGCGGGAGGAGCAATCAACATGGAGATACTGAAGGTCATCCGGGAGTTTGTGCCGGATGCCGGCATCTGCTCTTTTGAGCGAATTCAAGAGCATCTTCTCCCCTGCCGGGCCAAAAGCCGTCTGCCGGAACATCCGAAAAGTGTCATTCTGATGATCTTCCCCTATCGGTTCCCCGATTCACCCGGACGGAATCTGTCCCGGTTTGCCTGCGTGCCGGATTATCACACGGTCGCCGGCGAGGTGCTGAATGCCGCCGCTCAGCGGTGTGAAGAATGCTTCCCCGGTTATCAGTTTATCCCGTTTATGGACAATTCCCCCATCCCGGAGGTGAAAGCCGCCGCCCTTTCAGGACTCGGGGTGATCGGGCAAAACGGTCTGCTCATCCACCCAAAATTCGGTTCGTTTCTCTTTTTAGGCGAGCTTGTCACCGATCTGCCGCTCACCCCTACCGGGGATACCGTCCGGCACTGTTACGGCTGCGGTAACTGTGTGACCGCCTGCCCGGGAAACTGTTTGCCGGGAGGGGACCGAGAAACCTGTGTTTCCGCGATCTCCCAGAAAAAAGGAGAACTCACCGAAATGGAGACCGCTCTGCTGAAAAAAGGCGGGCTGATCTGGGGATGCGACCGCTGTCAGGAAGCGTGTCCGTTAAACCGGGATGCGGTCATTGATCCCCACCCCTGTTTTACCGATTACACCCCGCAGTTTGATCCCGATCACCCGGATTTTGACAGCCGGGCGTATGCCTGGCGCGGAAAAGCGGTGCCGGGGCGGAATGCGGAATTGTTGAAAAAGAAATAAAAAAAGAGCCAAGACAAACCGTCTTGGCTCTTTTTTTATTGTTTCCGTTTCGCCGACCAGATGAGGCAGGCGGCCACCGCCGCGGCGGATAATACCAACAATGCCAACAGTAAGATCGGCTGTTTTTCTGCCGGAGGCGGCGCAAATCCCTCACTGCGCTCCACCTCGAAATCCCATTCCACCGTTCCCTCCGGGGTTAAGGTGCAATCAAAGGGACAAAAGAGGGAGATGCGATAGTGTTGTTCCGCGCCGTAGGCCATTCCGTCGTGATCGATCTTGAGCGCTTCAGCGGTAAGCTCGGTATACGGTCCGCTGTACAGCACCCGATTTCCTGCCGATACGGTAACAAAAAGCCGGGACAAATAGGTATAACCGGCGGTTCCCTTTTGCGGGAATTGAAGTCCCTCCAACAACATCCGTGCCGGATACCGGCCATGGTTTTGTAAGGTCAGCGTTCCCTTCACCGACTGTCCGGCGGTCAGCTTCGGAGCTTCCCAAAAAGCGGATTTGGTCGCTACAAGCCGCATCTCTCCGTCCTCGGAGCGGGCGCGGAAGATCCGGGCGAATACCGGCTCTTCGGTCGGCTGACCGGGGGTATAGGTCAGCGCCTGCGCTTCTGCCGTGGGGTCAAACGGATCAGCATCATGGGACAGCCGTGCGATCTGTACCGGGGACAACATCCCCTGATACAACCGGACGTCCTCCATTAACCCGATAAAGGGAGAATGATCACCGAGCGCCCCGCCCAGCCGCAGGGTGGTAAGGTTAAACTCTTTCAAGGAAATCGGCAGGGCGGTCTCCTTCCACAGCACCCCGTCCACAAACACCGCCAGCTTTTGTTCTTCTACCGTCAGCGCAATATGATGCCAGCCCCCGGTCGGCAGTTCGTTTTTCACCGTTTCGGTGGCGGGATGATACAACTCCTGCTTTCCTTCGGTCTTCTTGGTTTTATACCCGACCGACAGCATCATACCGTGCGCCAGCACCGTATCTTGTGCATCGGTCCGGCGAACCGCCGGGGAAAGATAAATTTCATTTTGACCGTCCTTCCCGGTCAGGGTAAAAAGGCGCTGATCGAGATTAGCGGATGCCGCCCCTTGCTCCGAGCGGTTTATCCACATCGACAGGGTAAACGGAGCGGAAACCCCCTCCATATTCACCTGCATATAGTGATTTTTGCCGTTGAACAACAGCGCTTTTCCGTCGGCACGTCCCGTTCTCCACGCCGCCTGGGTGTGAATGTAGGTGGCGCCGTCCTCATGCCACACCGCCTGTTCATCCCACGGGGTATTGTACTGAACCAACGGACGGAACGGTACCTCCGGCTCCCGCTGCGGGGCAGGGGCGGCGGTGGTCGCCGTGGTTTCCCCGGTCGTTTGTCCGGTGGCGGTGGCATCGGTCTGCCCGGTACCCACGGTGGTCGCCGCGGTGGCAGTCGAAGTGGTGACGGTCGAAGTGGTGGCGGTCGAAGTGGTGGGGTCGGTCTGCCCGGCGGTGGTACCGGTCGCCGGCGCGGCCAACACCACCCCCTGCATCAACAACAGGGTGATGATCATTATGATGACAGCACCGATCCATTTGGATTTTCCGTGCATCCCGATCGCTCCTTTCCAAAAGACGTATACCCTATTTTCTCTTTTTTTGAGCAAAATGTCAATGATAAAATGTGCCAATGAAAAAATATGTCGAATAAGTTGCCTTTTTTAAATAGAGTATGTTATAATAAACGGCGGATTGAAAATACCTGTCGTTTATCATAAAGGAGATCGTTTTATGTCTGCCAAACATCAAAAGCGCCGCTTTTTCTTCGGGAAAAAGCCGCAGGAAGCCACCGAAAAACCGGTTACCGTCAAAGCCCGGGTGCTGACCGCCCTGAAATGGGTCGGCATCGGCATCGGCGGGGTGCTGGCGGTGGTGGTGCTCGGATTTTTGACCGTGTTTTACACCCCGTTTTTCCCCGAAGCACGCACCCAGTATATTTTAATGACCCTGCACACCTCCAACCCGTGGCTGGCGACCGTCTTCTTCTCGGAGGAGACCATTAACCGGGTGGTAGAGGAAAACCGGGTGGTGGAGCCGGAAGGCAACACCAACACCGATCTGATCCAGGTAGGGGCGACCACCGCTACCACCTCCCCCACCACCTCGGCGACCACGGCGGCTACCACCAACAAGCCCACCACCAAGGCGCCGGTCGATACCACCCCGCGCACCACCTCCGGCGGATACAGTGCCACGGTGGTGTATGAGGCGGAAGGCATCGATATGCTGCAGATCGTCACCAACAAATACACCGCCCGGCTTATTCGGGTGAAAGACCCTTCCCGGGTGAAGCTGGGACTTTGCAAAGACTTCATGGTATCCGGCAAACGGGGTGAAAAGCTGCCGGATATGTGCGCTCGCCTGGGGGCGGTCGCCGGGATCAATGCCGGTGGCTTCCAGGACAAGGGCGGCGTCGGAAGCGGCAACTATCCGACCCAGCTTTGTGTCAAAGACGGCGAGATTTTGTATGCCGATCCGTCGCTGTCCAGCTACCAGGTGATCGGCTTTAACAAGGATAACGTACTGGTGCTCGGCAAATACACGAAGGACCAGATCATGGAAAACAACATCCGGGATGCGATCGCTTTCAAGCCGTATCTCATCCTCAACGGTAAAAAGGCCGCCGCTTTCGGCGCCGCCGGCGGACGGGATCCGCGCGCGGCGATCGGACAGACCGCCGACGGTACCGTATTACTGCTCGCCTGCGACGGTCGCCAGAGCAATATGGAAGGCGCCAATATGCAGGACCTCACCAACATTATGTGGGAATACGGTGCGGTGAACGCGGCGAACATCGACGGCGGTTCCTCCACCACCGTGGTGGTGAACAACCAACTGATGAACAAGCCCTGCGGCCCGGCGGGCGCACGGTTCCTGCCCAACGGCTGGCTGGTTTTCTAAAAAACTCTTGTATCGGTTTATAAAATACAGTATAATGACTATATATAACCGTTTGAGGAGGGCTTTCCCTTGAAACTGATCATCGCTATTGTGAATAAAGAAGACAGCAACGCGGTAGCTTCTGCGCTGATCCGTGCCGGCTTCCCCACCACCAAGCTATCCACCACCGGCGGCTTTTTGAAGGCGGGTAACACCACCTTCCTGCTGGGCGTGGACGAAGCTCGGGTGGATGAAGCGGTGGAGCTGATTGCGAAATATTCCAAAAAACGCACCCAAATGGTATCCAGCACCGTCTACGGCTCGTCCGAATACTCCTCCTTCCCGGTGGAGGTGACGGTAGGCGGCGCGACCATTTTCGTGACCGACGTCGATCGCTATGAAAAGCTTTGATCGTCCCTTCCCGCAGTTTATCGGAAACGACGGCGCGAAAAACCAGATTGCGGCCTATCTGCAATCGGGACAGTTCCCGCACGCCCTTTTGATCGAAGGCCCGACCGGCAGCGGTAAAAAAACGCTGGCGCGGCTGATTGCCGGAGCGGCGGTATGTGAAAATGCCGAAGAGCGCCCCTGCGGACGGTGTGCCGGCTGTCGCAAGGCGGCGGAGAATATCCACCCCGACGTGGAGGAGTTTTCCGGTACCGGCGGGGAGCGTTCCTTTCATATTGACACGGTACGCGTACTGCGGCATAACGCCTATATCCTGCCCAACGAAGCGGAAAAACGGGTGATGATCCTCTCGAACGCTCACCAGATGACCCCGCAGGCGCAAAACGCACTGCTCAAAATTTTGGAAGAACCGCCGGTGCATCTGTTATTTATCCTGACCTGTGAAAACCGGGCACAACTGCTTCCCACCATTCGTTCCCGGGTCACCGTACTGTCGCTGACCGGGGTGTCCTTTGAAAAGGCGTATCCGCTTTTGAAAGAAAAACTCCCGGAGGCAAACGAAGGTGATCTGCGCCGCACCTTTACCGCTTTTGGCGGGGTGATCGGCCCGGTATTGTCCGGCTTTGCCGACAAGGGTCTGTCCAAAGCACTGGACCTGCTTCCGAGAATGGCAAAGGCGCTGCTTTCTCCCGATGATTGGGAGTTGATCGCCCTCACCGGCGAGATCGAAAAGGATAAAGAAACCGTCAAAGAGGTGTTAAACGGTCTGCATCTTTTGTTCCGTGATGCGCTGATGCTTCACTACGGCAGTACCGCTACCCTCTCCACCGCCCCCGATGCCGCCCGCACCCTGTCGGCCGCTTTGAGCGGAACCCGGCTGACCGCCCTTATCAAAGAGGTGGAAGGGTTGCAGGAGGATACGCGGCGGAATATGAACCAAGCGTTATTACTATCCCGATTGGTCACACGGTTGCGCAGTGCCGCAATCGGCTAACAGAAAGGTAGATTATTATATGGCATCCATCATCAGTGTCCGTTTCAGAGAAAACGGAAAAGCATACGATTTTGCGGCGGGGGATTTCCGTCCGCAGATCGGCGATAAAGTGGTGGTCGAAACCTCCCGTGGGGTGGAATGCGGCGACGTGGTCACCGCCTGCCGTCCGGTTCCGGACGAAAAGGTGGTCGAACCGCTGAAACCGATCCTGCGACTGGCGACCGCCGACGATATCCGCGAAGCCGCGGAAAAACGTGAAAAGGAAAAACGCGCCCAGCGCATCTGTCAGGACAAGATCGCGGAGCACAAGCTGGAAATGAAGCTGGTGGACGCGGAGTATTCCTCCGATAACACCAAGATTCTTTTCTATTTCACCGCCGACGGGCGGGTGGATTTCCGCAATCTGGTCAAAGACCTCGCTTCGGTTTTCCGGATGCGGATCGAACTGCGGCAGATCGGGGTGCGGGACGAAGCGAAGATGCTCGGCGGTATCGGCAGTTGCGGCCGGCCGTTCTGCTGTTCGCAGTTTTTGCCGGATTTTCAGCCGGTGTCCATTAAAATGGCAAAAGAACAGGGCTTATCCCTCAATCCCACCAAAATCTCCGGCAGCTGCGGCCGGCTGATGTGCTGTCTGAAATACGAGCAGAGCACCTATGAGGAACTGCTGAAAATGACCCCGAAAAACGGCGCTCTTGTCAACACCCCGGAAGGAAAAGGGGTGGTCACCGAAACGAATATCCTGTCCGGGATACTGAAGGTACGTCTGGACAAAGCGGTGGATTCGCCGCCGATTTCGGTCAAGCGGGAGGACGTGACCGTCCTCCGGGATCACCGGGTCAAGGTCAGCGATAACGAAAAACAACAGCTTTCTGACCTCGAAAAATAAAAAAAGATTGCTTTTTTTACAAAATGTGCTATCATTAGGATCAGGGTGAACAATGAATCCCGAACCCTGTTTAAAAGGAGGTGCTTTTCATGGCCTATAAGATTTCTGACGAATGCATCGCCTGCGGCGCTTGCGCTGAGGGTTGCCCCGTCGAAGCTATCTCCGAGGGAGACGGCAAGTACGAGATCAACGCGGACGCTTGCATCGACTGTGGTGCTTGCGCGGATGCCTGCCCGGTTGGCGCGGCTGTCGCGGAATAATCACGCACAAACGACATCGAATTGCCGGGCGGCTCGCCGCCCGGCAATTCGCTTTATGAGGGGGGTACCGGGATGACATGGGAAACGATCGGCGGGATGAAACTCGCCATAACGGAGGATTTTCGGTTTGGCACCGATGCGCTGTTGCTTACCCATTTTGCCGCGCCGCGGAGAGCGGGCGAAACGGTGTGCGACCTCGGTACCGGCTGTGGCATTATCCCTTTTCTGCTCATCCAGCGCACCCCCGCCCTCGGTCGGATGATCGGGGTGGATATTCAAAAAGAGGCGATCGACCTTGCCCGCCGCTCAGCAGAGCGAAACGGGTGTGAAAACCTTGACTTTTTGAACCTTGACTGGAAGCATCCGGCGGCGATCGCTCCCACCTCGACGGTCGACCGGGTGATCTGCAACCCGCCGTATTTCCCCGAAAATGCCGGAAAGGTAAGCGATTCCGCTCCCCGCCGCATCGCCCGCACCGAAACCGGAGAAACGCTGAATGAGATCGCTCATACCGCCGCCTTTTTGCTCAAAACCGGCGGGAAGCTGTGTCTTTGCCACCGACCGGAGCGGCTTTGCGATCTGGTTTGTACCCTGCGGGCGCACCGGTTGGAGCCCAAACGACTTGTTGCGGTACAACAACGGGCGGGAAAAGACCCGTGGCTTATTTTGGTGGAAGCGGTCAAAGGGGCGAAGCCGGGGATCACCCTTTCGGCACCCTTTATATTAGAGGACGAAAACGGGAAAACCGCATTATATAAAGAAATCTATCAATTATACGGGGGAGACACCTATGACCGATAACAAAATGGGACGGCTGACCCTGGTCGGCACCCCGATCGGGAACCTGAACGATATTTCTCCGCGGGTGATCGAGGCGCTGTCTGCCTGCGATTTCATCGCGGCGGAGGATACCCGGGTGACCCTGAAACTGCTCAACCATTTAGGGATCAAAAAACCGCTTATAAGCTATCACGAGCATAACCGGGAGAAAAGCGGCGACGTCATCTGCGCCCGCCTGCAAAACGGCGAAAATGCGGTACTGACCACCGATGCCGGGCTTCCGGCCATTTCCGATCCGGGCGAGGATCTCGTCCGGCTGTGCCATGAGCGGCAGATTCCGGTGGGGATCGTGCCGGGTCCATGCGCACTGGTCACCGCCCTCGCGCTGTCCGGGATGCCGGCGGGACGGTTTACCTTTGAAGGGTTTTTGAGCACCACTAAGCGGGTACGTCAGGAGCATCTGTTATCCCTCTGTGAGGAAACCCGCACCATGATTTTCTACGAAGCGCCGCATAAACTGCCCGCCACTCTTAAGGATATGCTCGCCGCCTGGGGCGATCGCCCGGTGGCGTTGGTGCGGGAACTGACTAAGATTCACGAAGAGGTGATCCGCACCACCCTGTCGGCGGCCGCTGCCCGTTTTACAGAGGAAAGTCCGCGCGGGGAGTTTGTGGTGATCGTCGGGGGTGCCGAGAAAAAGGAGAGCCCCGCTTGGACGTTAGAGCAGGCATCGACGCTTGCCGCCGAGTATCTCAAGGACGGACTGTCCCCCACCGCCGCCGCCAAGCAAGCGGCGAATGACACCGGACTTCGCAAAGGGGATATCTACCGCACGCTCATCAACGGGGAGGAATAAACCATGTCGGAATTTTTTCAATACGGACAGCCGGGACATTATCTGTTACTGGTGTTGTTACTGCTCTGCCTTGGCGGGCTGATGCTGTTGCACCGCCGGCGCGGTCGCACCGGGCGTGCTGAAAAACTGCAAAACCGGTATGCAGTGATGACCCAAGAGCTGCTGGACGAACTGCCGGACGAAAAGCTCATCAATGCGGTGATCGCCAACCTTATGGCGAAGCTGGACGAAACCCGCCCCGACCCGCTTGTCACCCTGCCGCAGTTGTCCCGTGGGCGGTGTGCCGTGTATTTTTCGTGGATGCTTGTGAAAGAGATCGAGCATAACGGAGCCAAAGCGCTGAAAAAGAAACCGGCAAACCGCTTTGTGGACATCGGGGTGGAGGGACTGCAAACGGTCGGTGCGACCGCATCGGCGCAGGCGATCGTGAAGTTTTTGGAGGGCGAAGCCGCCGAATCGGTCACAAACGCCCTTGCCGCCGAGCAACCCCTTTCCCTCTGCCGTGACTATATCCGGGCAAACCCGGAGGAGTTTATTGACTGAAATTTACGCGCCGATCTTTCGGCGCGTAAATTTTTTATAAGAGTTTTTGGAAAAATTTTCGTCTAATAGATGAAGGGGGTGAACGGGATGACAAGCGGAGCTGAATGGTATCAACAATATCTTGCCGGCGATGATGAGGGGCTTATCCAACTTGTCCGGGAATACAAGGATTCTTTGACCCGTTTTTTGTGTGCCTACGTACGGGATGAACAAACAGCAGAAGAACTGACCGAAGAGGTATTTTTCCGGTTGGCCGTTAAAAAGCCGCGGTATGACGGAAAATCGCTGTTCCGCACCTGGCTGTTTGCTATCGGGCGCAACCTCGCCTACGACCACCTGCGCCGTCAAAAGAAAGCGCGCGAAGTTCCGTTCACCGATCTCGATATTCTCCCCACCCTCGACACCCCCGACCGTGCCTGCGAACGGAAAATGATACAGGAAAAGCTGTACCAAGCGCTCGGGCGAATGCCACTGATTCAGCGAGAAGCTCTGCACCTATGTTACTTTTCCGGTCTGTCTGCCGACGGGATCGCCCGGGTTATGGGCAAGACCCGGCGACAGGTGGAAAATCTTCTCTATCAAGCCCGAAAACGACTGAAAAACGAATTAGTGAAAGGGGGCTTTTCCTGTGAAGACCTGTGAACAAATGGCCAAAGACGTCCTCACCCGCCGGGATGCTTTATTACGGCGACACCGGAAAAATCGCCGTCACGCCGCCGTGATATCCACTGCCGCCGGGAGTTTTACCGTGGTGATGCTGCTCGGATACGGCGCTTCCCGTCAACTGAATAAAACCAACCTCCCGCCGTTATCCGATTCTACCGTTATCGGGGAAAACGACCTTGTTTCACCGGAGGACGGAGAATCCAATCAGGATCGTACCGAATCCACCGTCTGCGATTGCGCTGGACCGGATATCCTTACTGACCGCACCAATGCACAAAGTTTCATCTCCTCCGACAATATTGCGATTGAGATCAACGAAATGACCACGTCCATGCCGGCATTACGGCTTTCTAAGAGTACCCTGGACGGCTGGAACGAGGAATGGTTAAGCTACGACGAACTGACCACCTATTTCGGGCGGGATCTGCGCCCGATGACCCTCCCCGCCGGGATACAGGCAGAAACCGACCTTGCCCAAAGAACCTACCGGATATACACAGACAAAGAAACCGGCGAGGTTGCCCACGATCTGCAACAGCTATCCTTTTGTGCGGGCTTTTATCCCGCCGACAGCGAGTGGGCGGGTGTTCCGATCGGCGCTTATGACGGCGGTAAGGAAATCACCGTCACCGTCACCAAAGCCGAGCGGCTTTTCCGAGATTACGTTTATTGGTTTGAAGATGACGAGGTGAAAACCAGTCGGATTTATGGCGTCGAAGTGGTGATCGGGCACCGGGTCGAGGGCTCGAAGTATGATAAAAACCACAACCCCACCGTCACCTGGGATCGGTACGTTGCCACCTTCCGCGCAGACGGGATTCTATACGAGGTGGTCACCGATAATTTAACGGTGGAGGAACTGATTACCGTCATTAAAAACTACGTATAGTCCACTCCTGCTATTATCCCCCCAAATGAAATAACCCTGTGTAGCTTATGCCACACAGGGTTATTTCATTATTCTTCCATTTGTTTTCCGAGAAAAGCGGCGGCGACCTGTGCGAGTTTGATATCCCCTTCCGAGGGTACTGCGCCCGTCTCCGGCTGGATCATACACACAGCGCCGGTAATATCGCCGGAGGCGAGAATCGGCACCGCCACTGCGGCATACCGTTCAATCGCCTCCACCGGCTGTAATCGGTTCTGCCCGCCCGCCTGTGCCACGTGGGTCTGCCGGCGATCCATGGTTTCCTCAAGGGAGGAGGAAATACGGCGCTCTAAAAAATCCTTGCGGTTGCTCCCCGCCGCCGCCACCACCCGGTCGCGGTCGCAAATGAGAATGGTCATCCCGCACGCCCGGGACAGCACGTCCGCATACTGCACCGCAAAGGGGGACAGTTCCCCCACCGGCGAGTACTTTTTGAACACCACTTCCCCGTCGTTGTCGGTAAAGATCTCTAAGGGATCCCCCTCACGAATACGAATGGTGCGGCGGATCTCTTTGGGAATAACCACACGCCCAAGGTCGTCGATTCTTCTCACAATACCTGTTGCTTTCATATATACATTTCTCCTTGATTTACAAATTGTGTTGTTATTATCTGTATTTTTAGGAGATTTATACTGTGATGATTTACTTTTGAAATGAAATGTGCTATAACAACATAAACGAGGTGAAACATATGGCATTATTCAAATTCTTTCATGCAACCAAAACGCTCGAAGAAGATATTCAAAGAGAAAAAGATTGCATTTTAAGAATTAAAAATGCAGTTAGTCAAAAGTGTGGCATTGATAATTGCATAGATTACGATGATTTCACTGTTGCTTTCGCTGGCTCAAAAGACAATATGGAGTTGTTGCTTGAAATTTGCACACAAAAATATGACGGCAAAAAGTACTTATATGCTTCTGTCGATGACGAGGCTTCGTGGCAAGAATGGGATTTTGACAACGTAACCGAGTTTGAAAATAATATTATCAACCATATATCAAACAGAGTAAATCGAACCATTAAAACAGTGATTCAAAAAGAAAAGCACAAACGCTATCAAGTGTCGATTTATTATCTGGATGAGACAACCGGCGAATGGGTTTTAAGTGAAGAGGATGAAACAGACAATGGTCTGGTTTGTTTTATTGCAGCCAATAAGACAGAAACTGTAGAAACAATCAAAACCTACAAATTAGAGATATAAACCAAAAAGCGGAGTGGGATATCCCACTCCGCTTTTATATGTATTAACTTAAACAAATTTTTATAAATTCTTGACCAAACGCTGTCAATTCGAATAGGCCTTTATGTATCTCATGTTTATACCCCTCTGGCAAGGCTTGTGACATTATTTTTTTGATCTCAGGATGATTTTCTAAAGGTTTATAAAAATCATCATTTGCTAAATGTTGGTCATTTTTTATATCAATTAATTTTAGTCTTTCAAAATTATCCAAATAAGCAAAAATATTTGATGGACAGTCGCACACATCTTCACTAACGTCAGTAAAATTATGCACTGTTTCTTTATATCCACCAGTGGGGAAGTTCATCCTTACATCTATTAGTGGGAAAACATTCTTTTTGGATAATTTTTTAAGCAATTTTGCTTCATCTGGAGTTAACTGTTTAATAATATCCACAAAAGAAGGATGCACTTGATATTTAGTATCCGTACTCATAGAAGAAACCAACAGATTGGCATACATTTCACGCAACTCTTCACTATCATAACAGTAACTTAATTGTTGGATAGCGGGTATTGCCACATATGGTTCAGGTTCTGTCAACTTTTCCTCAGGAATTTGGGACACTTTTTCCTGAACGGCTAACGCTGTTAATTTAATACTTTCCTCACCGTTTATAACCCACTTCTCCCATTTGCCTAATAATACACCAATGGTGCGCGGAAGCAAACTTAGTGTATTACCTACAGATTTAGCGGACGGATGAACAATATCATCATATGTTTTTTCGAGAACACCGCCTGCTTGTTCGATCAATTTATCTTTAGTGTCACTCATAATTCTACACCTTCCAATGATTTATGAGTAAATTATACCATATATACGATAAAAAATCAAACTCATTAAAAAACGAGGGAACCCCCCTCGCTTTTGCTATGTATAAAATCGCCAAAAAGCCGATTTTACACCCTTATGTTCAATAGGGCAAACTACCGTTAAGCCCAGCATTTATGCGCCCTTTAAGCGGTTTGCCCTATTATAACACAAGCCCCTATTCTTCTCACAATCCCTGTTGCTTTCATATATCCATTTCTCCTTAAATTATATTGTGTTGTATATTACGAGCGAACGCGAGAAACAAGGTTCGCTCAGGCGTCAAATTTCCCAATTTTGGAAACACCGTGTGGTTCTTATTATCTGTATTTCCGGGAGAAATATACCGCTAGATTTACTTTTTGAACCTGTTATGATATAATAAACCAAACGAGGTGATTATGTTGAACGAAGCAATTTATATATACATCGGTATTATTGTTTTTTTGATTAGCGTATTTTTTATTTATAAAAAACAAAGAAACAACTCTCAAACATCATTGTTATTAGAAACTAATGGAGTTTTCAAACATAACAAAGCGAACGGAATTACAATAATACTTAGTGGAATATTTTTGATTGGTTTGTTTATATTTATAGGTTTTAAAGATCCGGATGCCACACTGAATGGCTTATTAGTCGGTTTGGTTTTAGGAACATTATTTGGCTTAATAGGCACTGGTTTTCTTTTGTTTAATTTTAAGGCCTTTTTTTACATAGATAATGGTCATATAAAAGGCAAATACCATTATTTCGGTAAAATTAATTGTAATATTGGTGATGTTGCTTTTACGTTAGGCAGAAATCAGACATTAATCATTCAGTTAAAAGACGGCAAAACTTATACCATAATGGGAATCGAAAACGCTTGGCAACTTGCTTCAATAATTCGGCAGAATATGCCGTTTGAAGTAGCTGAACAACCCGAAACTCTAATTGAAGAATTAAACAAGCTAAAGTCTAGCAAGAAAAAGGGACTCGTATATGTTTGTTCCGGTGTTGCATTAATGTTTATCATTATTTTTGTCACAGTATTCTTGACCGGCGAAAGAGAAATGCACGAATTCAGCAACATTGATTGGACAATCTTTGCGATTATGAGTGTAATAGAACTTGCAACCGTTATTACCACTTTCTATTTTGCGGGGAAGACAGGAAAGAATAATATTCCTATCGAAAAGTTGCAATATGATATTCAACGAAGAATCATTGAAACACAACCAACCTTGCCCGGTTTTGTTATAGCCGTTTATACAGATGAAAATTATACGGTGCGCATTACCTTGTTTGGATATCCACATGATAGTGCCGTTTATTATTCGGTGCAAGAATTTGCTTCTGATTATACTCTTTTTAGGACATACACATCTGATGTCTATGATAGCCAAGATGAGTTGCCGGTCGATTTCGAAACTTTGATTGACATAACAGATAAAGTATTACATTAACTACAAAAGCGAGGGGACTTCCCCCTCGCTTTTGTTATGTATAAAACCGCAGAAAAACCCGATTTGGACACCCTTGTGTTCAATAGGGCAAACTAGCAAAAACCATAGTGTTTATGCACCTTTCAAGCATTTTGCCCTATTATTATGACGCAGGAGGTAACAAGATTCTCTCAACCGCCGAAAACTTGTTTTCGTTCACGGCGTGAGGTTCTTATAACACATTCCTCTATTCTACGAACTATTCCTGTTGCTTTCATATATCCATTTCTCCTTAAATTACAAATTGTGTTGTTGTCTGTATTTTGAGGAGATTTATACTGTGAAAGAAAATCATTTTACATCCACAACCGGTAGTTGTATAAATTACTATTTGTAGTTTATTGATTTTCAACATATTTGACTGTAAAATAAAAACAGATAGGAGGTTATATTATGACTATAGGTAAGGCAATAAACAAATTGAGAAGTGATGCCAATCTATCCCAAGAGCAGTTTGCCACACTTTTTAGTGTTTCCCAGCAATCTGTTCAGAAATGGGAAAACGGTGATTCTGTTCCAGAACTTGGCAAAATCATAAAAATTTCCAAGCATTTCGGTGTCTCACTTGATGCTTTGATTTTAGGAAATGACAACCGCATTGTAGAAGAAATGAAAGGAACGACTCAAATAAAGCCGCAATACGCAAATATTCACGATTGGGAATTTTATTCATCCAATTTGATGACGGAATATCAGCAATCCATAGAAGAAGGTTTAGACATCGAAGCATATAAAGATGTATTTTGGGCCGCAGTAAAACTTCCAAAGGATGAACACAAGAAAAAAATCGGTGACACCCTTTTCGAAATCGTAATAAACGCAAAGCAAAAAGAAGGGTATCCATATATAGAGCCGTCTGACCTTGACTCTATAAAAGATTTGAGGAAGCCCTATTCTTATAAGAAAAATGCTATCACAAATTTAGAAAGCAAAATTCACGGTGCATGGTTGGGCAGAGTTTGCGGATGTATGATAGGCAAAACCGTGGAAGGAATTCGGACCAATGAACTGATTCCTTTCTTAAAGGAAACAGGGAATTATCCTATGCACAGATATATTCTTCACAGCGATTTGAATGACGAGATTCTCAATAAATATAAATTCCCTTTTGCAAGCAGATGTTATGCCGACACCGCTGACGGTATGCCGGTGGATGACGATACAAATTATACCGTTTTGTATCAAGAAATCGTTGAAAAATATGGCAGAGATTTCACGCCTTTTGACGTTTCACGTGCTTGGCTCAACTTTCAGCCAAAGGATGCCTATTGCACTGCCGAAAGAGTCGCTTTTTGCAATTTTGTAAAAGGCTATGAACCGCCCGAATCAGCAATTTATAAAAATCCATATCGAGAGTGGATTGGCGCACAGATACGTGCCGACTATTTGGGATATATTAACCCGGGTAATCCTGCACTTGCTGCCGAAATGGCATGGCGGGATGCGTCTATATCCCACACTAAAAACGGTATCTATGGCGAAATGTTTGTGGCAGCTATGCTTGCAGTTGCTGCTGAAACAAATAACATAAAAGATATTATACTTGGAGGCCTTGCCGAAATTCCAAACACTTCCAGATTATATAAAGAGATTTTGTCTGTAGTAGACGGATTTGAAAATGGCGTTTCTCATAGTGATTGTTTTAAGACAATTCACAAAAAATACGACGAACATAGTGCCCACGATTGGTGTCACACCATTTCTAATGCGATGATTGTAGCCGCATCTTTACTCTACGGCGGAGGCGATTACGGCAAGTCGATCTGTATGTCAGTAGAAGTCGGTTTCGATACGGACTGTAACGGTGCTACTGTTGGCTCAATTTTAGGAATGGCAAACGGAATAGAGTCTATCCCCGAATATTGGACAAAACCAATCAATGACACGTTGCACACATCTATTTTCGGCATTAACACAGTTAAAATAAGTGATAGAGTAAAACTGACAATGGAGCATATCAATGGAAAATAAGATTATTGTAATAGGAAGTGCTAATACCGACCTTACCATCCATTCCGACGTAATGCCCAAACTCGGCGAAACCTTGGTCGGCAGTAATTTTCAAATCAATGCAGGCGGCAAGGGGCTTAATCAAGCCGTTGCAATAGCGAAATTAGGCGGCAAGGTTTCCTTTTTGGGTGCGGTTGGAAATGACTCTAACGGCAGATTTTTACTAAACACCTTAAAGGAATATGGTGTAGTGTTTGAGGGATTTATTTCAGAATCCGCACCTACAGGTACTGCAATGATTACCGTGGTTGGCGGTGATAACTTTATTTTGCTGGATGCAGGGGCAAATAACACCCTAACCCCCGAGGTTGTCCGCAAAAAAAGTCAGCTTATTGCCCAAAGCGATTTTTGTGTTTTACAGCTTGAAATCCCCACCGAAACGGTTTTGGAGATTTGCAAAATTGCAAAAGAAAACGGCACAAAGGTAGTGCTTAATCCCGCCCCCTTTAAAAAATTGCCCAATGAGGTGTATGGGCTGGTGGATTATCTGGTTCCTAACGAATATGAAGCTGAAGCCCTAACGGGAGTTTTCATTAAGGATGATGATTCTGCTATAGAAGCGGTACAAAAAATCAAGGCTTTGGGCGCAAAGAATGTTATTATTACACTTGGCGGAAGAGGTTCGATTTATAGCAGAGGGGATGAAATTTTATTCCACGCCGCTAAAAAGGTAAAAGCGGTAGATACCACCTCGGCGGGGGATTGCTTTATTGGTGCTGTTACCACAAAGCTTTCCTGCGGCGAGTCTACAACAAACGCTATCGCCTTTGCTACCAGGGCATCTGCCGTTGCGGTTTGTCGCCAAGGCGCCGCCTGTTCCATTCCCTTTGCAAAAGAGGTAGAAGAAATAGATTAAGAATTCAAAGGAAAACTCTTCAAAACGTTTGGTTGAATATTATTATAAACAAAACAAGCGAGGGGAAATTCCCCTCGCTTTTGTTATGTATAAAAACCACAGAAAACCTGTTTTTGACACCAATGCGTTCAGTGGGGCAAACCAGTGAAAGCCCTAGCATTTATGCGAGTTTCAGGCGGTTTGCCCTAAAATAACGCATTCCTCTATTCTTCTCACAATCCCTGTTGCTTTCATAAATATATTAACTCCTCTTTTTACAAATTTAATGTGATATTCGTATCACATTTTTTGTAGAGATGATGAGTAGCATTTCCAATTGTTTTTAAATTTTCAAATCTATATATGAAAAGGGCGATGACTTTTGCAAGTCATCGCCTCTTTCAAAAAACAAATCTTTTTTCAAAACAGATTATTTTTCAATGAACTTAACCGCCGTGCCGTATGCAATAACTTCTGCTGCTCCCTGCATAATAGCGGAGGATGCATAACGAATATTGACTATAGCATCTGCGCCGAGAGCTTCTGCCTCCGCAACCATTCTCTTGGTAGCAAGAGCACGTGCTTCGTTCATCATTTCATTATAGGATTTAAGTTCTCCACCGACCAAAGTTTTAAAGCTCTGGGAAATATCTTTTCCTATATGTTTCGACTGGATGGTGCTTCCCTTTAC
>JAFSAC010000011.1 GCA_017442265.1 Clostridia bacterium
GAGATGTACGGGAAAAAGCGTCCCAGACCGCCTGCCGTGCGGTTTGTGGAGGGATCGGTGCATGGCGACAACAGGTCCGAATAGGACATGATGCGGTAAAACAATCGGGAATACGGTAAAACGGACGGACTTATCAAGAAAACTCCGTACCCGGATTATCCTGATTTACTGTTCTTATATTTTTTTTGCATAAAACGCAGATAATGTATATTTTTGTATCATAAAATAAAGACCAGTCCGGTTTTGTCTGTTTGTTGGCAGCAAGGATACGAAATCAGACAAGATTCGCTAAACATAGCGATTTTACCTTTGGTTTTTCGCTAAACATAGCGAATCGTTGTACAGTCCCTCTGCGGGCCTTTGTTAGATTGCGGCACACGGCACCATAACCGGTTAGTTTTTAACACAAAACGAAACCCGTATATGGAGAAAAGACCGTATATGCTGTGCCTTGCCCTCTGCCTGTGTTTCATAGGTGCAGGGGCGTTCAATCCCTTTCGTGCCCCGTATCGGTGTCAGGATCGCTCTGTCGTACGGAGGGTGCTGTCGTCGGATACCGACCGGCTTGCCGGTATATGCGGTCTCTTCCCAAAAAAATCACAGAGCTTTTCCGGATACACCGGCTTGCACGGTGCGGATGCCTGTTTCCGAATGTACAGTTCGGGGAAAGGTTCCGCATGTCGTACTATTGGTAAAACGATAAATGGAAGATAGAAAATGAAACGCGCGCTTTTATTATTGACGATAGTCGTTTCCTGTGTCTCGCAGGAACTCTATGCGCAGAAGGTGGCGGTGAAAACCAACCTGCTTTCCGATGCTTTTTTCAGCCCGAACCTGGGTATTGAGGTAGGGCTCGCCACCAGGTGGACGTTGGACGTGAGCGGGCAGTTCAACGGATGGACGCTTTCGCATGACAGGCGGTGGAAGCATTGGGCGGTGCAGCCGGAGGTCCGCTATTGGTTGTGCGACCGCTTCGGAGGACACTTTTTCGGTGCACATTTACATGGCGGACAGTACAACATCGGCGGATTCGACGGGAAGATCAATATGTTGGGCACTGACTTCCGGAAGCTGAAAGATACCCGCTATCAAGGCTGGTTTGTCGGTGCGGGCGTATCATACGGCTACGCCTTTATTCTCGGCCGCCACTGGAACCTGGAAACGGAAATCGGTCTTGGCTACTCTTATACCCGCTATGACAGGTACCGGTGTGCCGGATGCGGCAAAAAGGTGGAAACGAACAAACCCCACCACTACGTGGGCCCCACCAAAGCGGCCGTCAACCTGGTCTATCTATTCTAAATCATCAACATGTTAATATACAGTCATACCGGTATGAAATTACAGACACTGTGTATAGCCGTCCTGCTCTTGCTGGCAACGGCATCGACGGCAACGGCCGCCATCCCGTCTGCCGGGAAGGAGGCGGACAACTCCCCGCGCGTACGGTCGCTCAAGGTGGAGCGCTCGGAAAATAACCTTTTCGTATCCATGCAGTTCGACCTGTCGGGCCTCAAACTCAAGTCGGACCGAGAAATCACCTATATCCCGGTACTATCATGCGAAGATTCGCATGTGGAGCTCCCGCGCGTCGTGGCAGCCGGGCGCAACCGCTATATCCAGAACCTCCGCCAAGGCAAACTTCCGGGCGATGCCCGCCTGTGCCGTCCGGGCAAGGTGATCGATTATTCGGCGGTGGTTCCCTACGAGCCGTGGATGGAGTCCGCCACGCTGTCACTCTCCGAAGACGAGTGCGGATGCGGATTCCGACCCGTCTCTTCCCGCCGCGACGATCTTGCCGTCCTCGACTTCACCACCAAGGTGTTCAGCCCATCCTATGCTTTCATAACTCCTGCGGCCGAGCTGGTCAAGACACGTGAGGCACGCGGTTCGGCCTATATCGATTTCCCTGTCAACGGTACGGAGATCCATCCCGGCTACCGCC
>JAFSAC010000012.1 GCA_017442265.1 Clostridia bacterium
GATGTGTAGAGTTGTGATTTATCTTCAGATAGACGGATTTCACCAAAATCGAGATCTTTCACGTTCAAGTTCGTGTAATCGTCATCGGGAAGATGCAATGCTATATATTGAATTCCGTCCGTATCATCAAACGGCGATCCCGATAAGCCCAATGTTCCGAGATTGAATGTCTGCGAAACTGTACCGATTTTCTCGCTTTTGCCATCGATATCCGTAAAAAGTGCTTCACCGGTACCCGACCGAAGCGTAATATCATTTGCTCCAATCAAATAAACATCGTACTTTTTATCGGTGGAGAAATTGAACCCGTCAAGAGTAATATCGGGTGTAACAGAGCCGAGATATCTTGAACCGACGGCAGGCGCGTTGGTTGGAGTAAGATCATCGTAAAGCTCAATCAGACCTTCATTGATCATACCTGCCGGTTTTCCTTCATGATATAAAACCATCATGTGAGTGCCATCCTTATTTGTGTAGGAAACCGGAGTATTATACAGGACTCCGTCTATACGGATAAACTCATCCTCTGTCTGCTTAAGATTTGTCCGAAATCCGTCTTTCTCCTTAAACTGCGATGTTGTCATATCAAAGTCACGCATCACGCCGTCTGACAAGCGGATCATCGGAAGCACGGAGTCTTCTCCGTCATATCTGCCAATACAATATTTTTCGCCGTCAATCATTACAAATTCGCCGGAACGATATTCTGTGCCATTGGTATGGGTATAAATAGCATCTGCAAGTGCCGATGATCCAAAGTGATTTGTAGTAATATTTCTCTCCGGTTTAAGTAACGAAAGGACGGGGTCAAGCCCGAGCTTTTGGTTCGTAACCACGAGAGAAGCATCGTTAGGAATATCTATTCCTTCCGCAGGAAGAAACGTGACGTTTTCCACCCCTGCGTTCTCGTCGATCTTTACAGTAACCCCATTCAACTTTTGAATAGGTTTGCCATCTGCGATCTTCTCTCCGCAGCCTTTACAGAAAGTGTCGCCTGTATATCCTTCTTTATCAATGGTTGCGGAAACTGCATTCTTGATTTCTGTTCCACCGGTATGGTTTGAAGGATTTTTCTCGCCGGTAGTATTACCACACGAGCAGGTGGAAGGAGCTACACAGGTGGCTTTAGAATAACTGTGGACGTGTTGTGCGTTTCGGGTTTCTGCGTAAAGGCAGTCCTCGCACCAACGTTCCTCTGTACCGTCGCTGTTTTTGCTCCAGGATGTAAAATTATGGGGTTCAGAAGCAACAAAAACATGACCGCACCAGCACTTGATCCTGTGAGTGGCAGCATCTATCTTCTCGCCATATCCCTCCGGGCTTTGGTGATTGTTGGGGTTTGTGTTGCCATATGTTGTTCCGCAACCTTCGCAGATAGCGTTGTATTGGCACGTTGCATTTCCACCGTAATGCTCATGAAACGTACTGAATTCGCACACGATGCAGCGATACGGATACTGGCTAAAGTCATGTGCTCCGTATCCACTACACTCTGACTCGGAGGTAATGTTGCAATTATCATTAGCACAAGCGTGCCAATGATGTGTATCGTTGGCTGTCCAAGTATCGGACCAGGAATGGGCATGCTCCGTTACAGCAAATGCCGGCATAGGCATCAGACTTACAACCAAGCAAATAGTAATAATCCATAAGATTGTTTTTTTCATAACGAAACCTCCTTTTCAGAACATTTCTCTGTGAAAAAATTAATTTACATAACGTATTATAGCACGCAATTATGAAAAAAGAAAGGAGTTGTAAATGATATCTTTTTCGGTTCGACGAGCCAAAACGAAAAAAGACACCCAATCGGGTGTCTTTTTTCGTTTTTATTAAGAGAAGTATTCGAACGGGCGTCCTCCGGGTTATGAGAGCGGCGGGAGTGGCCCAAGGCATCGTGAACATAAAAATCTCTATTGAAATATAAATTTTTGCACGGTATAATTAAGTGGGTTGATTTTCATATGAAAGGAATGATAAAAATGCAAATTCGCACACCTGATTATGTGGCTATTCTGCTGGAAAACGGCAGTGAAACCTATCCGTTTTCCTCTTCTGTTAAAAGCAATGATATTTCGGTGGATATTTCGTTAGTTGACGAATTGTTACACATTGACCTTACGGCTGACCGGACACCGGTTAAATATGTCAAATTGCGTTGGAACTTTAGCGATGCTGAAAAGCGCAACGAAAGCGTAAAGGTGTACGGTGACGTTTGGGAGCGTGGTTACGGTGACCTTGAATGGCGCGGTATTGTACCTGACCGCATGATGCCCTGGGTGTGCGCCGTGTCAAACGGCAGTGACCAAAACCGGGATTATAACGGCAGATATACCGAGTGTTTCGGCGTGAAAACCGGACCGAATGCTATGTGTATGTGGCAGTATGATCCTGCAGGTCTTACCCTATGGTTAGACGTGCGTTGCGGCGGCGCAGGCGTTATTTTACAAAACCGTACACTCGCGGTGTGCGACGTTTTGTTTGGTAGTTATCGTGATGTTTCGGCATTTGACGCTTTAAAAGCATATTACAAAACGTTGTGTGATGATCCGCTGACCGTTGACCATAAGGTTTATGGTACAAACAACTGGTATTACGCTTACGGCGAGACCTCACATCAAGAAATTTTAACCGACACGGAACTTTTGATGGACGCTTGCGGTGAACTCCAAAACCGTCCGTATATCGTGCTTGATGACGGTTGGCAAAAGAATCCTTGTGACGGACCGTGGGATGTTTTGCGTGAAGGCAAGTTTTTTGATATGAAAGCGCTCGCCAACGAGATGTGTGAAATGGGTGCCAGGCCCGGCATTTGGATTAGATTGCTGTCCGATCAACGATTCGAAGTTACCGATCAATGCAGTGAGATGCGTTCGCGTTGCAACGACTTTTCTCTTGATGCATCTCACCCGGACACACTGAAATATGTTGCCGATCTGATAACGATGATTTGCGACTGGGGTTATACCCTTATCAAGCATGATTTTTCTACCTACGATATGGTAGGCGTTTGGGGCGGGGAGCGTTCCGGAGAACTGGCTAAAGACGGCTGGTCTTTTTATAACCGCAACAAGACTACCGCTGAGATCATGCTTGATTTTTACCGTGTTATTTACAATACATCAAAAGGCCGCGCGATAGTACTCGGCTGTAACGTTATCGGTCATTTGGCGGCGGGTCTTGTGCATCTCAACCGTACAGGCGATGACACCAGCGGCCGCGACTGGGCACGCGTGCGTAAATACGGCGTCAATGCGCTGGCGTTCAGAATGTTGCACCATGAGGCATTTTTCTTGGCCGATGCTGACTGTATAGGCATTATGGGTGAAATCGATTGGAATATGAACCGCGAATGGATGACCGCTGTAGCGTATAGCGGCACGCCTATGTTTGTGTCGCCAAAGCCGGGAGTGATGAGCGAGGCCGAAAGACAGGAGTTAAAAGAAGCATACCGCGTAAATTCTATCCAAACCGACACGCTGGTACCTCTTGACTGGATGGAAAACGTTATACCTGAAAAATGGTTACTCAACGGCAAAGAAACGCATTTCAACTGGTACGAAAAAATATAAAGCAGTGTCGATATCTTTTTTGATGTGACTTGCCAAAGAAAACCGGTATACCGTTTGGTGTGCCGGTTTTCTCGCTTGTATAAATAATCCGGCTGTTTTTTATTACCGTATTGTTTTTTGGCAAAAGATGTGGGATAATAAACAGCAATTATTTTCAGCAGACGAGGAGTTTTGATATGGAACAAACAAGAAGCGGGTTTTCCGGCAAGTTGGGGTTTGTACTGGCTGCCGCCGGTTCGGCGGTCGGGCTGGGGAACATTTGGCGGTTTCCGTATTTGGCAGCGAAATACGGTGGCGGTGTGTTTTTACTGGTGTATATTTTGCTTGCCGTTACCTTCGGTTTCGCCTTAATGGTGGCCGAGATCGCCTTGGGCCGGAAAGCGCAGCTCAGCGCGGTTTCCGCCTTTTCGAAACTCAACCGAAAGTTTTCCTTTCTTGGGTATTTAGCATCCATTGTTCCGATGATCATTCTGCCGTATTACTCGGTGATCGGCGGTTGGGTGACCAAATATCTGGTGGCGTTTTGTACCGGGAATATGTCTGCGGCGGCTCAAGACGGTTATTTTAATAACTATATTTCCTCCACCGGCGAACCCATTCTTTATTTTGCTGTTTTCTTGGGACTCACCGCCCTTATCGTGTTGCTCGGTGTGGAAAAAGGGATTGAAAAGGTCAGTAAAATTATGATGCCGGTGCTGGTGGTGCTGTCGCTTGGGGTAGCGGTGTATTCGGTTTGCCTGCCGGGCGCTCTGGACGGCGTGATTTACTATATTAAACCGGACTTTTCGCATTTTTCGGTGACCACCGTTTTGGCGGCGATGGGACAGCTTTTCTACTCTATGTCGCTGGCTATGGGCGTTATGATCACCTACGGTTCGTATATGAAAAAGGACGTGAACATCGAGAGCGCCACCCGGCAGATCAGCTTATTTGATACCGGCATTGCGTTTTTTTCCGGTCTGATGATCATTCCGGCGGTATTTTCCTTCTCGGGCGGAGACCAAAGCGCGCTCGGTCAGGGGCCGGGGCTGATGTTTGTCACCCTTCCGAAGGTGTTTGAAACCTTCCCGGGCGGGACGGTCATCGGCGCTGTGTTTTTCCTGTTGGTGCTGTTCGCCGCGCTCACCTCTTCCATTTCGTTAATGGAAACGGTGGTGTCGATCTTTATTGATAAATTCGGCTGGAAACGGAAGATCACCTGCTTTGCGGTATTGCTCGGCAGTGTCGTGTTGGGTCTGCTTTCCACCCTCGGCTACGGCGTGTGGGCAGAGGTAAAGATCATCGGGATGCAATTCCTTGATTTCTTTGATTTCATCAGTAACAGTGTCATTATGCCGATCGTCGCCCTTATCACCTGTATCTTTGTCGGTTACGTGATCAAACCGCAAACGGTGATCGACGAGGTGGAAACCGAAGGCGCCCGGTTTAAGAGCAAAAAACTGTTTGTGGTGATGATCAAATATATCGCCCCGATCTTTATCGTACTCATCCTGATCTCTTCGGTGCTCAATGCACTGGGCATTATGAAAATCTGATAGAAAAGAAAGGTCCGAAACCGTCACGGCTTCGGACCTTTTTTCTTGCAAAACACTATGGACTCTATTATAATATGGTTAGAATGATCAATCGAGGAGGGCGCGTATGGTATCGTTTTTGTACGACCTTTTTTATTTGGGAACGCCGGTGGCGGTGCTGGTTCTGTTTGTTATCAGCTTGTGTCGCTATCTATCTGCTAAAAAACGAAACAAGGCGGAACCGGGGCGGGTGTCGGATGCCGACCTCAAGAAGCGTCGAATTATGCTGATCGTGACGGCGGCTTTGTTAGGAGTTCTTGTTGCGATTGTTATCGCGCTTGCGGTACTTCTCTCTATGGCTGTGGCGTATATGTGAGGTGCGGTATGAAGGATCGTACCTTTCTCATTGTTTTTCTGTCGCTGATCGGTGTGTGTCTGGCGGTCACGGTGGCTCATTTGGCGTATATAGTCTATGCCTATGAACATTGCTCCATTATCTATTTTATCGGGAAGGAGCTGTGGGGATAGATGAAGCTGACAAAGCAGATTTCAGCTCTTTTGTTGGCGGTGGTGTTGTTTGCCGCCTTTAACGTGAGTATGTACCAGCTGCTCACCCGCCGTCTTTCCAACAATTTCAGCGACGTCACCCAGGCGCAAATGGTGGATGTTGGGCGCTATCTTCCGCATACCGACGGCTCGGATCTCCCGAAAATAGACACTTCGTTGAAGTTGACCGGTGACCTTCCGGTGTTGGACGGTGCCGCCGCTTTGGTTCCTGTGTACGCTGCTGTGATTGACACCCTGTATCCGGAAGGATGTGTCACCTATCAGGGCGGCGAATTTTCGGATGATAACTATTATGGTGAAAATTTTGCGGAAGACAGCGTGATGCAGTATAAGAACACCGTTCGCGGTTATCAGGCAATTGTGGACGGAACCACCGATATCCTGTTCTGCGCCGCCCCGTCCGAACAACAAAAGCAGTATGCCCACGATCAAGGCGTGGAACTGCAGTATGTACCGATCGGTCTGGAAGGGTTTGTGTTTTTTGTAAATGAGAACAACCCGGTGGATAACCTGACGGTGGAACAGATCCGAAAGATCTATACGGGCGAATATCAAAACTGGTCTCAGGTTGGCGGCGTTAACCGGATTATCAATCCGGTTTCCCGTTTGAAAGGAAGCGGAAGCCAAACCACCTTTGAAGCATTTATGGGGGATGATGAAATCGGTCGAAAATCCCCGCTTGCCATAACCGGAGCGTCTATCGGTTTTTCCTTCCGTTATTATATGGACGGTATGGTGGAAAACGAGGCGGTCAAAATGCTGTCCTTAAACGGGGTGTATCCCAGCGCCGAGAACATTTCAAGCCGTCGGTATCCGGTAGTCGCTCAGTTTTATGCCATTTACCGTGCGGATAATACCAATTCGAACATTCCGCTCTTACTGGATTGGCTTTTGTCCGAAGAAGGGCAGAGGTTGATTGAAAAAACGGGATACGTACGGATACAGTAAAGTCAAAAACGCTCATACGGCAGTTGCCGTATGAGCGTTTTTTATTTTTTACCTAATTTTTCCCGCAAGGAGGCGCGCACGCCGTCCATAAACGAAGAGCTTTTCTCTCCAAACGCGCATTCATTGACAAAATGCTCGCAGTTGTTATGAAGAATATCGTAGCCGCCGGTTCCGATTTTTTGCTCCGCCTGTGCAACCCGCTCCTGCGGCGAGCGCAGGCGTTTTTTCTCCTGTGCATCCGGCTTTCCCACCTCAAGATCCCCGCCTTGCAAAAAGGTGTATACGTCGGTGGACAGCACCCGGATCCGGTCGGCCGGCTTGCCGGGATCGTCGGGCAAACCGAACTGGATCACCTTTTGCTCGTTCACAAAGATACCGTAGTGGTAGTAAAAGGAAACCTTGGTGCGGATGATATCGCCGTAACAGGGGGTGGTTTCAGTCCATTTCATTTACAGTTTCCCTTCAATACAGTTCACAACGTCCTTTACCGTTTTCATAGCGGGGAAGTCTTCGTTGGTAAATTTGATCCCAAACTCTTCTTCTAACGCCACCGCCATATACAGCATCCCGATCGAATTGATACCGATATCCTCAAAAATATGGGCATCCGGGGTAATGGTATCGGGATCGATCTCGTTTTCGAAAACGGCGTTAAAAACTGCCAACAGTCGGTCAAAGGTGCTCATAATTTCCTCCCAACGGTTATTTCCCGTTTTTACAATCCGCCAGCTTTTCGGCCAGCATTTTGGTGATCGCCTCGGTATCGGCGATGCCGGGAATTTTTTTGGTACAAAGCTTGCTCGGGTATATCGTCTCCCCGATGACCACCGTTTGGCGGTCATACCAGTGGGCTTTCGGCTTGATATACATCGGAATAATGGGGACGTTTGCCATAAGCGCGATGAAAACCGCACCGGATTTGATCGAATCAACGTCATCCTGCTTGTTGATCCCGCCCTGCGGGAAAATAGCCAAAAGCCGTCCGGCTTTTAACACCTCCACCGATTTTTTAATCGCTTCCAGATCGGTGGCATTTCGGTCGATTTTGATACCGCCCACCCCTTTGAGCAGACAGGACCGCAATTTTCCGCCCATAACGATCTCAGCTACCAGCAGATGCAGACGCCGGTACCAGAAGGTCACCCCGACAATAAACGGATCGACAAAGGAGGTGTGGTTAGCGGCAACGATCGCACCGCCTTGTATTTTCTCCCGGTATTTTTGACCGTCGGGGGTCAATCTTTTGATACGGAAAACCGGAATCAGCACCGAGCATACCGTTCTCGCGGCATCCATGGCCAGCAGCTTAAAAAAGCTGCCTATTTTCATATTATTTTTCGGCATGAGCAGAGTCCTTTTTGATGAATTTTTGCAGATTATATACCTTGTCGTGCAGAATGTCGGTGAGGTACTGCAGTTGCTGTTCCTCACTGACATTTTCCTTAAGATAGTCGGTCAGATAAAACGGCTCGCCGATCACCACCGTGGCTCTCTTTTTCAGCCCGTAGTTTCCGTCGGTGAACACCGGCACGATCGGAGCTTCGGCATGGGTGGCGATAAAGGCGGTGCTCACCGTAAACGGAAACGGCTTGCCGTTGACCGGCAACCTCGCTTCGGGGAACACCCCCACCGTTTCTCCCGCATCTAATGCTTCAATGGCATCCGACACAAAGGAAAAATCGTGGCTGTTACGGTCCACCCGGATGCCGCCGATCGCCGACAAAAACCAGGCAAACAGTTTTCCTTTGTTAAACAGCACTTCCGCCATAAGAAAGCGGATAGTTCGCCACGGAAATACCACCAAATACAGCACGAAGTCCAGTAAGGAGCGGTGGTTGGATACCAGTATGGCGGGTTTGGGAAGGGAGCCGGTACGGATCACCCGCGGTTTTAAGAAAAGAACGGCGGGGATAAATCCGGTCACCTTCACAAAGCCGGTCATGAAATTCACCAAAAACTTGTTTTTGTTCATATTACAGATGTCTTTCTATATATTCACAAATTTCTTTTAGCGTGTAGCAGTAGGTGTCGCTTTTCTGATACTGGCTGATCCCGAAATGCTCGGACAGCTTGGTCAGACAGGAAAAATAATCTATACTGGTAGCCCCCAGATCGTGGAAGAGGTGGGAGGTAGGGGTCACCTTCTCCTCCGGCACCTTTAACGTTTCCGCAATGATCTGTCTGACTTCCATCATCAGCGGTGACTGATCGTTTATCCGCTCCGGCACCGTCATATCGGCAAAGGGGATCAGGGTAATTTCTTTGGCTTCCAGTTTTTTGAGCAATTGGGTACGGCTGACCTTCACCGCCGTGGGCGGCGCCAGCCGGTCAAAGGTGAAGTAAAACTTCCGGATCGCGGTCGCGGTCGGCAGGGTGTTATTTATGGCGTAGGCCTCCCGCTTGATCTGTTCGATGACATCCTCGGTGATATACCGATTGACCGCGACGATGAGGGATAATTCCGGTCCGTTGTCCCCGTCGATCCCAACAACCGACAGCAGGGTGGCTGCCGGAAGGGAAAACAGCGCTTCTACCGTATCGGGGTTGATATTCTCGCCGTTTTCCCCGATCACGACATCGCTTTGCCGCCCTAAAATAAAGTAATGGCCGTCGGTTTTGGTCATGATATCGCCGGTGTGAAACCAGCCGTTAAGGGTCACTTCCTGGCGATTGATCATCTTTTTGACACACAGGGAGGATCCTTTGACCAACAGCACTCCGGCTTCATCCAGTTGATACTCCACCGAATCAAACGGCTGACCGATCGAGTTTTCATTCCGGAACTTCGGTTTCCTTCTGAGTTCTACCGACGTGATGCCGATCTCACTCATACCGTAGCCGTTGTGCAGGTTATAGCCGATGCCGTTTAACAGCTTCAGCGCGGAGGGCTTGAGATAGCTTCCGCCGTTGATGCAGAACTTGACCGATCGGCCGAAAAGCTTGTCGGTCACCTCCCGCAACAGGAATTTGGCTATTTCGGCACCGAAGGCGGGAAAGAGGTTTTGCAATCGGGTGGCCAATTCGATGCCCTTTTGCAGTTTTTGATAGCGTTTATCCCCCTGCTGCCGTGCGGTGGCAAGCACCTGCTTTTCTATCGTATGCCATAACATCGGAACCGCAAAGATGTGGGTGACCTCGTGCCGGCGGCAGGTTTTTAAGATCGTTTCGGCCGAATAATCCTTTAAAAATACGATGGTTCGGTTGAAAAAGGTGAACCAGAAATATACGGCAAACAGTCCGAATACGTGATAAAACGGCAGAAAAGCCAGTTGCTTTAAGCTGTTTTTATGGTGTGCGGCAATGGACGGATCGCGTTTCACGATCGAACGGAAATTCAAAATCTGTTCGGAAATTTGAAAGCCGCGGTAAAAACAAATGACCTCGTTCATCGAGGTGGCGGAAGAGGAGAAAGCGATCTCGTCCTCAAACACCGTATCCGGCACCTCACCGTCAGCCGACAGGGAGGACAGCGGAATGTGGTCACCGCTCAGCGAACAGTCGCCGTCGGTGATGACGTATTTCACCCCGAGTGTTTGTAAGATGCTGTCGGTCAGCTTGTCGGGATACCGGAGATTGACGAGATACGGCTTGTTACCGCTTTTTAAAATAGACCAGAAAGCGACGATCCAATCGGGCGAATTGTCCATATAAAGCGCGACGAATTCGTGGGTATCTCCGATCCGGCTGTAAAGTCCGGCGGCACACCGCTTGATTTTCCGTTTGATCTCACCGTAGGTTTGCTTCTTGGTTCGAAACCCGTCGTGGCTTTCGCAAAGCACCAACCCTTCGTTGGAAAACATAATATCAAAAATCGACCGCAAGGTCTTATCCGACCTTGCCAGCGCTTCGCCGTTGGATTTTAAAATCCGCTTTATCTCGTGTTTCATACGTCCTCTGTTTCTCGTTCTACACAAAAAAACGTTTCCTGCAAGAAAACGTTTTTTTGGAAGTTAATTCAAATTCATGTTGATCGCCGGGATGAAAAAGTTAGGCATCAGCGATGCCGATAAAGCCAATAAACATCGAAAGACCGGCCATAATAATGCCGATAATACCGAAGATTCTTCCGAGCTTGGAGAAGACGGTGGTATCCCCGGCCCGCCGGACACTGGATGCCATGCACAGACCGATAATGGATAACGGCAGACTGAAAATACCGAAAACGATAGCCATGACCAGTCCGGCTTCAGGTTCCACTGCCATAAAGATGGCGGTATACAGGAAGCCCAAGAAGGCGAAAAGCAGTCCGGCGGCGCTGAGCGACATACTCACGATCGCTTTGGCTTTGGAGGGACGGTTAGCCGGCTGCTGATACGGCGGGTAGGTATATGTAGTCGGATTATACGACGGGGTGGTCTGCTGAACGGCAGTCTGCTCCGGCGCGTCGGGCTGTTGGGTCGCCGCCATTACCATCGCCGCCCCACAGGTGGGACAGAAGTTAGCGGGGACTTCGCTCTGGGTGTTACAACGAGGGCAAATATACATACGATCTCCTCCTATAGGCAAAATTGCACAGTAATTATACATTTATTATACAGGACACAGTGACAAATTTCAAGGAGTTTTTATACGATTTGCAGGATATATTCTCCGAGCGGGACCACCTGCCGTTCAAGGGTTAGCAGGTTCACCGACTGAAAATCGGTAATGCCGGTCCCCTGCGCTTTGAAATACGCTTCCTTGCCGGTCCAAATTTCATAAAACCGGGTGAGTATGCCCTCGTCGGCGACCTCATCGGAGGGGGGATTAGAACCGTTTAAGACGTATTCCTTTTCGGCGGGACAGCAAACGCGGTCGATCAGTTTGGGGTGGATCGGCTTTCGCTTTTCGATATCAATACCAACCGGCTTGTCGTCTATCGCGCAGGCGACCAGGCGGTGGCTGTGAGAAATGCTGATAAAAAGGGGGCTGTCTTTTAAAAACGGCCGTCCGTTTTCGGCACATTCGATGACCGCGTTCTCTATTCCGTATTTGGCGTTCAGTAATTCCTTGACCAGATATTCCCCTAAAAGCGAGCACCGGCGGGCATCCTCGTTTTTTAAGCGGTCGATCCGGCTTTTTCTGGATGCCGACAAACCGCGGTAGGTGCGTTCGGCCTCGGTCGGGGAAAAATCGTCTATACGGCGTAAGGTCCATTCCATACGGCATTTCCTTCCTGTAAACTCTTGCAATCTTTTTATGTATACTATATAATGAACTCAAAATTGTTGGTTGGAAACGGAGGGGATAGTATGTGGATCGTATGCGGCATCGTGGCGTTTTTAGCCCTGCTGATTACGGTGATTCTGATGCTCCCCGTTTCTATCATTATCAAAAATGATGATGATGATCAACTGATTTTACGGTACAAATTTCTTTGGATGATCTTTGGGGAAGATCCAAACCCCGATGCTCCGCTGACCAAAGCGCTGAAAAAAGCATCCGGTATCAGCCAACTGGAAACCGACCGCTTGAAATCCAGCGCAGAGGAAGTGGGTCTTTCCACCACCGTTTTGCAGACCGTTCAGATCGTTTTCGATCTGCTGCGGGAGGTGGTGAGGGTGCTCAAATACGCCACCATGAAGCGGTTTTATATCAAACTGGTTTGCGCCGAAGAGGATGCGGCGGACACTGCGATCAGTTACGGAAAATGCTGTGCGGTGGTGTATCCCTTGGTGGGGTTTGTCCAATCGGTGATGAAGGTCCGTAAAAAAGGGCAGCACCTGGATATTTCGTGTGATTATCTGGGCGGGGAAGAGCAACTGCGGTTTGATTTCGTGATATCGGTTCGGCTGTGCCACCTGCTGTCCGCCCTGCTTCGGATCGTCCTGAAGGAAGCGAAACGGACGGCGGATGCGGAAATGGAAAGCGCAAAAGACGTCTCGCAGGCATAAGCTTAGTTTTCAAAAAAAGCAAGCGTCCGGCCGATATGCTCCCGTAACACGTCGGGATTGCCGCAGAGCATGGAATGGGTGCCGTTTTTGACGGTGATCATTTCACAGGCGGCACACCGGTCGGCAAATAAGGCCTGCGCTTTGTTGCTGACCGTTTGATCCTTTTCGGCGGAGAGCAACAGGATCGGCGTGGTGATCCTGGCGACCTTTTTTCGTTTGAGGATCTTTCGCTTGACCGTCAGCGCTTCGAAGGTCCAGCCGAAGCTCATCGGGGTGGATTGATAATTCGGTTGGTTCCGGCGCAGATTCATATTGTGTTCAAACCGCGCGGGGCTCTGATCCACCTCCGAGTTGCGCTTAATGGCAGGATTAAATTCCTTGGACATAGGGAATTTGGCTTTACTGCCGCAAAGCAATCGGCCGAGCCGTACCCCTTCGCGGGCGATCGGCATCGGAACCACCGTGACGATCGGCTCAAACATCGGCGCGGAAAATACCGCCTTGGTAATTTTTCGGCTGTTTTTCATCAAATACAAGGCCGATACGGCACCGCCCATGGAATGGGAATAGATGTAAAGCGGTTTTTCTTCGGTTTTCAGCACGATATTGTCGATGAAAAGGGAGAGATCCGCTACGTAATGCTCGAATTTATCCACGTGAAGCAGATCCCGTTCGTCGGTCAGTCGGCAGGACAGGCCGTGGCAGCGCTGGTCAAAGAGAAACACGTGAAAGCCGCGGTCCAAAAAATAGTAGGATATTTCGTAAAACTTCTTGGTAAATTCGCTGAGCCCGTGAACGATCACCACCGAGCCCCTGGCGTTTTCGGTTAAAAAGTATTCGTAATAGAGCTTTTGACCGTCAAAGCTATCGAAAAATCCCGTATGTTGACGGCGGGACAGTTGTTCTTCGATCCGTTTTATGCCGGTCGGAAATTCTTCCTCGGTAAGGATAGAAAGCTCCGATTGAGTAACAAAACGCATACCGTGACCTCCTTTGCGAGTAAATTTTTGAGAAAGTGGTAATAATAATGGCAGCTGTAAAAAAATTCAACTTCAAAAGGATGCTGGCCGTTATTATCGCCATTTTATTTTTGTTTTCCGCCATTTCGCTGGTGGTGACCAAGATCGTGTATGACGGGATGTTTGTGCGCTACGACTGCGCCTTGACCGACTTCCCGGAGCCGTTGTCCGCTATGCTCTCTGCCCGCCGGGAAAAGCAGTTTTTATCGGGGGAGAATACCCTGTCCGGGTATCTGTATGACAGTCCTGCCGAGAATCCGCACGATACCCTGGTTATATTGGCGCCCGGTTTTCGATCCTGTGCGGACAGTTATCTTTGGCAGATCAAAAGTCTGTTAGATTACGGCTGGTCGGTTTTCGCTTTTAACCCGACCGGAAGCTGTACCTCGTCCGGCAATTCGGCGGTGGGTTTTCCGCAGGAAATATGCGATGTCGAGGCCACGTTAAAATATGTTGAAATGAACGATCGTTTCGGGTATAATAACCTGGTGTTGTTCGGACACAGTCTTGGCGGCTACGCCGCCTGTTGCTCGCTGGATTTTGATTATGACCTTGCGGCGGTCATTTCGGTCAGTGGGATCAACAGCGCCATGGAAGGGGTTATGGGTCCGTCGGTCCGAAAGGTCGGCCCGGTCGCTTACGGCAATTACGGCTTTTTGTGGGCGTATCAGGCGATGCTGTTTGGAACGAAAATGCTGAACCTGGACGCCTCCCGCGAGATCTCGGAAAGCCGGGTGCCGGTGTTGATCGTGCATGGACAAAACGATAGGGAAGTACCGCTTGACCGGTATTCGATCATTTCCCATAAAGCGGAAATCACGTCGGAGAATATCGAATATATCGTTTGCTCCGATCCGGGCAGCAGCGGGCATACCGATCTGCTGTTCGGGGAGGACGGTATGGCAAACGAACGGTTGATGCAACAGATAAACAGTTTTTTGGAAAGAATATAAAACGGTCATTTGGGGTTGTCGGTATGGATGTGGTATTGATCCCGGCGTATGAGCCGGATGAGCAATTGATCCGTCTTGTCAAAGGATTGCAGGCGGAGGATTTTTCGGTGCTGGTGGTGGATGACGGAAGCGGCGAAAAGTATGCGGATATTTTTGAACAAGCCGGTCGTTTTTCCACCGTGGTGACCCGGGAACAAAACGGCGGCAAGGGTGCCGCTTTGAAGACGGGTATGCGGTATATTCGGGAAAACCTGCCTGATTGTACCGGACTTGTCACCTGTGATGCTGACGGACAGCATAAAATCGAAGACGTGGTTCGCGTTCGCGAGCAGCTTCATCGGGGAAACCAGTTTGTGCTGACCATTCGCCAGCGGAAAAAGAGCTCGAAAATCCCGTTCCGTTCCCGGATCGGCAACAATCTTTCCCGGTTTGTATATGCCATGCTGACCAATAAATACCTGTCGGACAACCAGTCGGGTCTGCGCGGATTTTCCAGGAATCATCTCGATTGGCTGGTCGAAGTGGAAAAGAATAACTATGATTATGAAATGAACGTGCTGTATTATGCCGCCAAAATGGGGCTGAAGATCACCACCATTCCGATCGAATCGATCTACATAGACAATAACCAATCGTCCCATTTTAATCCGATCGGTGACACGGTCAAGATTTATAAAAGCTTGTTTTCCCTTGCCGGAGGCACCTTGGCGGCTTTTTTAGCGGTGGAATTGATGATTCTGGCCTTGTCCCAATGGGGAGGGTACACCCATATTCTGATCACCCTGCCCGGGGTGGGGGCGGTGTCGTTCCTTATCTGTATCCTGCTCAATAAATACGTGTTTTTTAAAAACGTTCCCCGGTATGACTATTGGGCCACCCTGGCGTTTACCGTCACCAGTTATTTCGTTTATATGCTGATGTGTATGATCCTGTTGCTGGTGTTTCCGAACATGCCGCTGTTTTGGGCGTTTAACCTGGCATATCTGATCGGCATACCGTTGCGGTATTCGTTGCACAAGTTCATATTTTTAGCGTCACTCACCCGGGGATAGTGGTATGACAGTAAGACAAACACCTGTCGAATAGGACAAGTGTTTGTCTTTTTTTGCGCTATTCTTCGGTCATCGCCTCACGTAATGCTTGGGAGAAGTTGGCCGACTCCAGCCGGATGATCTGTTCAATGGAGGCCACCGTCGTATCCTCGTTGGCACAGCCGTGCATCTTCACTACCGTCTTTTTAGGTCCTAAAAAGGTAGCGGCCCCCCGCGCGTTGAAATCAAAGGCGTCAAAGAGCGCCTTTTTGATCTTCGCGGTCAGTTCGGCATCGATGGTGCCGCCGATTTTTTCCACGATAGCTGCCGCTGCTTTGCCGACCGCCTCGGTGTTTTTGAGCAGAATATTGCCCGCAAAACCGTCCGAAACGATCACGTCGGCGTAGCCGGATACCATATCGCTTCCCTCGACGTTGCCGATGAAATTGATCGGAAGCTTTGCTATTTTTTCAAACGCTTCCCGGGTGAGCGCGTTTCCTTTTTGGGACTCTCTGCCCACCGACATCAGACCGACCCGGGGATTTTTTAGCTGACAGTAGCAACGGGAAAATGCATCGCCCATTTTCGCAAAACGCACCAGATCTCCGGCGGTACAATCCACACAGGCACCGCAATCCACCAAAATCAGCAGATTGTCGCCGGCGCACGGCAGGGCGCTGCAAAGGGCGGGGGATTTCAGCCCCGGCAGCAGTCCCAAACGGCAGATAGAGCCAACCAGTAACGCGCCGGTATTTCCGGCCGAAAGAAGGGCGACACACTGCTCGTCGTTTTTCAGTCGGTTGTACGCCATAACCAACGAAGTGTCATCCTTCCCGCCAAATACGCAGGTCGGCGGATCGTCGTTGGTGATGAACCGATCGGTGTGGACGATTTCGTAGCGGGAACGGTCAATGCCGCCGGCATCCAAAAGCGCGGTAATGGACGGTTCATCCCCCACCATAACCGGGAAAAACGGAATATTCTTTTTCAGAGCTTTGGCAACCCCCAGCACCACCGGCCGGATACCGGCATCGGCACCGTATACGTCAATAACCAACTTTAACATACACACTTACTCCAATGAAATGATAAAATCGTACACCTCTTGATTTCCTTCGATAAAGCCGATATCCGCCAGAGGATATTCCTTCTCGAGGATGGCTTTGAACGCTTCGGCCTGTTCATCCGAAACGGCGGCGCCGTAGAACACCACCATAACCTCTTTTTCCACCTTGTCGGTAATTTTACGGATGAGATTGGCGGCGGTTTTTATTCTTTCTTCGCCGCACACCAAGATTTCCTTATCGGCCAGGCCGATGAATTTCCCCTTCTGGACCTGTACACCGTTTATACACGCATCCCGGGTGGCGGTGGTCAGGTAAGCGGCGGTTACCGACGATAACCCGGCGCTCATATCCTCGATCAGCTCCTCCACCGTGTCGCACCAAAGGTTCATCATAGACAGGGCGGAATACCCTTCCACGATCGATTTGGTGGGAATCACCCGGACGTCTGTAGCGGTATACATTTCCGCCGCCTGGTTGGCGGTCAGGATAATGTTGGAATTGTTCGGCAACACCAGGATGTGTTCGGCATTGACCGAATCAAACGCTTCCAAAAAGGCGTTGACCGACGGATTGTTGGTTTGTCCGCCGTCGATCACCACACCGGCGCCGATGCCGTAAAAATAATCGATGATTCCTTTGCCGGACGCTACCGAAACGATCGCGTATTTGACCCGCTCTTTTTCGGGTTCGGAAGAGATCTCGCTGTGTTGGACCGACATATTTTCAATCTTTACGGTCACGAGTTCTCCGAACCGTCTGGCATATTCCAACACCTTTTCAGGGGTGAAGGTATGGATATGAATTTTCACGATACTGTCATTCTGTACCGCCACTAACGAATCGCCCAGCGGTTTGAGCAGGTTGACAAACCGATCCTTGTCAAAAGCGGCAATATCGGTTTTGGCATTCATTAACTGCAAAATGAATTCGGTGCAATAGCCGTATTCCAGCACACTGTCGGGACCGAAAGTGGTGTAAAGGGCCGCAGAAGCCACGGCGCCGTCCAGTTCGGGGGTATCCTCGATCGACTCACCGCACAGGTGAGCGTACATCGCTTCAAAGCAACACACCAGGCCGGCGCCTCCGCTGTCCACCACCCCCGCTTCCTTCAAAACAGGCAGCATTTCGGGGGTCAAGCTCAAGGTGCGCTTCATCTGTGCCACCAGCGCTTCAAATCCCGACCGGAAATCATCGTACCGACCGGCATTTTTGTCTAAAAACTCCGATGCCTCCCGGATGACGGTGAGAATGGTGCCTTCGGTGGGGGTGATGATCGACCGGTAAGCATCCTCTTTGGCGCATGAAAAAGCGGTAGCAAGGTCGGAAAAGGTGATCTCTTGTTTATCCGCAAATCCGCGGTACAGGCCGTGGATAAATTGTGAAAAAATAACACCGGAATTTCCTCTCGCGGAAAGAAGAACCCCGCGGGACAGGGCTTTCATATAGTCCCCGACCTTTTCGGTGTCGGTCGGAACGGCTTTGAGAGCGTCCCCGAAGGTATGCACCATATTGGTGCCGGTATCGCCGTCCGGAACCGGGAAAACGTTCAGTTCGTTGACGGCGCGCATATTCTTTTTCAAATTACGGTAACCGCTGCTGAAAAGCTGGTGCAGCTCGATACCGTTTAGCAACTGCTGCATGATTACTCATTCCCCTCAATGGTCACTGGTTTGCCGAAACAGAACGCGATCACCGTTCCCGGGCCGACCGAAGCACCGACAATAGGGCCGATGCTTCCCAGCACGACCTCTTTAAAGTCGGCGATGCTCAAAATGGCATCCCGCAGCTTGATCGCATCCGCTTCGCAATCGGCGTGGGAGATGTAGAGGGTGTCGTAATGACCGTCAGCGGCATCCTTGATATGCTCGGCAATGGCGATACGGGCGTTGGAAGCGCCTTTCACCTTTTTATAGGCATAGTTCTGCCCCTTGATATCCGAAATGATGATCGGCTTCACCCCGAACAGATTGCCGAAAAACGCTTTGGAAGCTTTCACCCTTCCGGCCCGGCGCAGGTATTCCATAGATTCGACGGTGCCGCATTGGTTCACCCGAAGGCGAATATCCTCAATATACCGAGCGGTTTGCTCGGCTGAATGCCCTTTGGCTCTTTTTTTGGCGGCTTCCAACAGCAGAAAGCCCTGCCCCAAAGAGCTGATGAGCGAATCAACACAGTAAATGCCGGCATCGGGATAGACGGCTTTTAATTCCTCCGCGACCAGTTGGGCGGTTTTGATCGAGGCGGACAGCGCCGAAGAACAAGAGATGTACAGCACCTCTTTCCCGGCTTCAATGACCGCCTTGAAGGTTTCGTAAAACACGGTTTTTGGCACCTGGGTGGTGAAAATACGTTTATCTCGGCGCATAAGGTCGTAATGCTGTTTGATTTCCTCTTTGCTCCAATCCAGAGAAGCGACAAACTCCTCGTCGTCCACCGAATAGTTCATTGCCACGTATTCAATTCCCGCCTGCTTTCGGGTTTCGGTGTCCAGATCGCAGACCGAATCGCCGAAAATAACAAAATCTTTCATAATCGTCTCCTTATTTCTTGGCCTGTTTTTTGATAAGGGTGTCCATAATCTCCTTTTCGCGTGCCATACCTTCGCTGATCTCGGTTCCGAAATAGAAGGCGGCGCAAAGGCCCGGCCCTATGGAAGCACCGCAGGACATACCGACGTGATTGATAATGACCTCTTTGGGGTGAAATTCGCTGATGATCATTTCGCGGAGAAGCTCTGCCGCCTGAGGACGGTTGGAGTGAGCCACGAACATAATCTGATTTTCCGGATCGATCACCGTTTTACGCATATATTTGATGACGGCGTCAAAAGCCGCTTTTTTCCCTTTGAATTTGCCTAACACTTCAGATAGCCCCTGCCGGTTGAAGTCCGCCATAGGGTTGATGCCGACCAAGGTGCCGAAAAAGGCCTTGTAGTTGGAGATACGCCCGGTCTTGCAAAGGAAAAAGAGATCGTCCATAGGCCCCATTTGGTGGATGCGGTGCTTGTTGCTTTCCACAAAGGCGGCGGTTTCCTCCAGAGTGGCTCCCTCTTGCTGCTTCATCGCCGCCATAATAATGAGTAAGGACAGGGCGGTGGAATACCGCATCGAGTCAATGCAGATGATCTTTCTTTCAGGGTATTTTTCCAGCAATTGTCCCTTGATCATTTCGCAGATCTGGTAGGTGCCGGACAGGGCGGAGGATAAGCAGATCGCCAGAATGTCCTTGCCCTCTTTCAGATAGCGTTCGTATACCGAAATAATGTCCTCTACCGGCGGGCAGGCAGTTTTGTAGAGGGTTTTTTTATCCGACATCGACTCGTAAAAGGTTTTCGGATCGTACTTTTCCCAATCGATATCCGACAGTTCTTCGTGCCCGTCCGGAAAATAAACGATTCCCCTGACACACTCGGGGATCCGGAAGCGATTGCGCAGTTCTTTGGTGAGATCGGAAGAGGAGTCGGGAATGATTACAAAATCTGACATTTTATCTACCTCGCCATTTTGTCTATAGTCATAAATATAGATACTTAATATAGTTGTAATCATACCATACGGCGGTTTTGATTTCAATAATATTTAAAAAAATTGACGAAATATGATGAAATCGGCGCGGCGGTGTGGTATAATGTGAAAACTAACGTTATGGGGGAAATTATGGGACCTGTTGAAATTGTTTTAGCGGTATTCGGATTTTTACTGATTTCGGGTGGCATCGGTATGCTTGCTTATACCCTGCCTATTGCTAAAAAGGTGTATGAAACCCAACTGGTACGCACCTCGGAGGAAAAATGGGGACGGGTCTGTTCCGCGCCCGAAAACGAGGAACAGTGGCAGATGTGGGAGGCCGGTATCCGATGGGCGGAACAAAACCGCGATCACCTGATTGAGGTGGAGATCGAGAATGACGGCTTTCATCTGTATGGAGAATATTACGACTTTGGAGCGGATCGCTGTGTCATCCTGCTTCCCGGTCGCTGTGAAAGCTTGATGTATTCCTATTACTTTGCCGAGCCGTATCAAAAAGCCGGCTTTAACGTGTTGGCTATCGACACCCGCTGTCACGGAAAAAGCGAGGGAAAATACAATACGATCGGGGTGAAGGAAAGCCGCGACGTCCTCGGCTGGGCGCGGCTGCTTCACGACCGGTTCTTAAATAAAGAGGTGGTTTTCCACGGCATTTGTATCGGTACGTCGGCCGGCCTCTTTGCGATGATCGATAAAGAATGCCCCGACTATATCACCGGGCTGGTGACCGAAGGGTGTTTTGTCTCCTTCCGGGAGACCTTTAAACGGCACATGTTAGCGGAAAAACGCCCGTTGTTTCCGGTGCTGGACCTGGTGATGCTGCTCATTAATAAGTATACCGGCACCAACGTGTATAAGGATAAACCGATCGCCGCTATCAAGAAACTGAATAAAACCGCCAGAGTGTTGTTCCTGTACGGCGAAAAGGACATCTTTTCCATTCCGCCTAAAACGGAGCAGCTGTTTGCGGCCTGCTCGGCGGAGGATAAAAAGCTGGTGTGGTTTTCGGAAGGCGGTCACTCGCATCTTCGCATTAACAATCCCGAAAAGTACGATAATGCCATTATTGAATTTTTCAAGCAGAGGGTATAAGCCGGAAAATGCGCCGTTTTCACCATGGAGGCGGCTGTCCCGGACGGTTTTGATGACCCTATCAATATTTCCGGTCGACGTGGCATCATTTTTGGATACGTGATAATACAAAAAAGGGGGAAACAGGATGAATAAGCGGGCAAAAAGAGGGATGGTTCTTGTGCTGATTTTGGTGGTTTTCGGCCTTTTGTTTGTGGGGGTTATGACCTATCTTCAATGGGATTTTACGAAACTCTCCACCGTGAAATACGACACGAAAGAGCATAAAATTTACGCCCCCTTTGACAACATATCGGTGGTGACGAATACCGCGGACGTGACCTTTGTGCCGTCCCCGAACGAGGAGAGCACGGTCACCTGCTTCGAACAGCAAAAGGTGAAGCATACGGTGGTGGTAAAGGACGGTACGCTGTGTATTGAGGTGACCGACACCCGAAAATGGTATGAATACATCGGCCTTGATTTTCACACCCCGAAAATCACGGTGTTTATCCCCCGAGAATACGGCGGTGCGCTGTCGGTCAAGGGGAGCACCGGGGATGTGGAAATCCCCTCCGACTTTATTTTTGAGAGTGTCGACCTCTCTCAAAGCACCGGCAACGTCATCAGTGATGCTTCCGCCGTGGGAGCGATGAAGATCCGTACCAGTACCGGGCATATCCGGTTGCAAAACCTGTCGGCCGGTTCGCTGTCCCTGTCGGTGTCCACCGGAAAAATAGCGGTGTCGGATGCCACCTGCCGGGACCAAGCGGAGATTACCGTTTCTACCGGGCGGGCGGAGCTTACCGACATCACCTGCCGGGAACTGCTGTCCGACGGTGACACCGGAGATTTGACCTTAAGAAACGTGGTGGCGACCGAGAAATTCACCCTTGAAAGAGATACCGGGGACATCCGGCTGGAGGACTGTGACGCGTCCGAACTGTGGATGAAAACCGATACCGGGGATATCACCGGCACCCTTCTGTCCGATAAGGTGTTTTTGACCGAAAGCGACACCGGAAAAATCAGCGTTCCCAAAACGGTGACCGGCGGCCGGTGTGAGATCACCACCGACACCGGCGACATTGAGATTCAGATCCAAAAATAAATCAAAAAAGACACCCGGCAGGGTGTCTTTTTTTGCTTTTTACAGGACGTTTTGTCCTGCTTTTTCTTTTTTTTATGACCGAAAGGAGAAAAGTGTTACTTTTTTCACAAAAAAGAGGATAAAAACAGGTAATATTGCCGATTTATCGGGGACCCCCTTGTTTTTGCCAAATTAGGGGAGTATTATATAATAATATAATAATGGGGAATTAGCCCCTTTTGACGGGAAGGAGGGAGCAAACCGGGTGGCAAAGCATTTTAAAGAACGGCAGATGCCGAAGCTGAATGAATCCAAACAAACTCCCAAACAGGTGTTACAGCACCTGTGGAAATGGGCGGTCGCGGCGATTTTGCTGGCGGTGCTCCTTCTTAACCTGTTCAGTCACGTCTTTCACGTGGTTCAGTACAACGGCACCGGCATGGAACCGGAGTTGACCGGCGGTCAGCTGTTGGTGATCCAAAAGGTTAAAAAGGTGCAGTCGGGGGACGTGATTGCGTTCTATTATAATAACCAAATTTTGGTCCGCCGAGTGATCGGTATGGGCGGCCAACAGATCGAGATTGATGAGCATGGAGCGGTGAGCATCGGGGGTGTCCCGCTAAAGGAACCGTATCTTAAGAATCAGACCCTCGGGCAATGCAACATCTCCTTTCCGTTTTTCGTGCCGAGCGGCACGGTGTTCGTGATGGGGGATAACCGCCTGGAAGCGATGGATAGCCGATTGAAGGAGATCGGCACCGTATCGGAAGACCGGATCATCGGAAAGGTAATTTTGGATTTTTAGTAAGTAGGAGGCGAGTAGAATGGCGTTAGATAGCTTCAAACGCTTATTCTACAAGTTGATATTGACAGCCCTGTTTCTCACATTGACCTGGGTGACCGTCCTCGGTATTGCGGTGGAGGACACCCTCTCTATGGAACAGCAGGTGCGGTGTGGCTTCACCGAGCATACCCATACCGATAAGTGTTATCTTAACGGGTTGCTCCTGTGTAAACAGAAGGCACACACCCACTCGGAGAACTGTTATCTTGTGCTGTTGCAGGACAATGACATCAACCGGCTGCTGCACACCGTGGAGCATAGCGCAGACAAAAGTCTGGAAGGGGTTTTGAATTCCGCTATGGGACAGGCGCTGGTGCTCAACGAGGAGTTAGCTCAAGAGCCGACCCCCTTGGTGCTGTCGTCGCAGGACATCGGCACGCTGAACGACACCATTGAGGATAACGGTATTCAGCCGGCGGTGGTGCTCAATGAGAATTTGGGAGCGGATAATTATCTCACCTATTCTCCCGATCTTTCTCCCTTGGCGGTGGGGGATCAGGCGGATAGCTCCAACCGGGCGGTCAACTTCTACGTCATGCTGGACGGGAAGATCACCCTTATCGGCTCGGATGTGCTTGAGAATGCCAACCCTGATTATTATTCTTATGCCAACACGGTGGCGATGTATACCGATCAACTGGAAACGAGTCTTACCACCAATAACATCAACAGCACCTATTATTTCCGGTATAATCGGAACGGCTCGGTGGATGCCACCTCCGATTTTGGCAGCGATGCGACCTACGGTTCGAACAACGTGCGTTTCGGAAACTATTCTGATGCCCGGTACGTGCTGTTATGTACCCGTCAACGAAACTTTTTCACCTATACCTACACGGCGGTTCCGTTTTACACGGTGACGTTGGATTACCGGAATACCGGTACCGACACCGCCACCCAGCGGGTATACGTCCAGTCGGGACGAAGCTCGGGACTGGCGCTCACCGACGAATTCTGGTGGTACGATGAAAACGGCACCCTGGTATCCGAACTGCCGGATGCCATTACCGAAACCACCACCCTGTACGCTCATTCCAAATCTTATACGGTGAATTTCGAGGATGCCGACGGGAACGAGGTGGCCTCCCCGCAGGACGGGATGCCGGAGAACGGTCTGCTGACCGTCACCCTGCCCACTGTTGCCGGGAAGGAAAACTGGTATTGGGTGGACAAGTCCTCCGGCGGCGAGGTATACTACCGCACCGGAGAAACGGTTCAGGTGGCCGGCAGTACCGTGTTTGTGCTTACCCCGGAATCCTTTACCGTCACCTTGGTGTACGATACCGGCCAGGTGCGAAGCCGAACGGTCGGATACCGGGAAACCTTCGTGTTTGATACCCTGCCGGACGGCTGGATGTGGTCGGACGAGGGTGGGATACGGTATCTTTCCGGTGAGCAATCACCGCCCATAATGCAGAATATCACCTACCGCGCGACCTCCCGCGAGGTAGCGGTGTATTATAACGTCAACTTCCCCGCCGGCGCGGTGAACGTGGTGGATGAGGTGCCGACCATTGCCGGCACCACAGCCGGCACCCTTACCGACACGGCGAAGGGCGGTGTCCCGCTGATTATCCGGGACTTGACCTCCCGCACCGCCCGCCGGCAGATCAGTAACTCGAACCTCGAAAGTGTCACCTACTACTTCAAAGGTTGGCAGGTGGTCGGCACCGACGTGATGCTGTTGCCGGACGCGTCGATCAGCTGGAAGGAGCTGTCGGGGTACATAGCGGAGAATGGTACCGTGTCGTTGCAAGGTGTCTGGGACGAGGGCGGCCGGTATAACAGCGCCTCCTTCTTCGTCCGGTTTGACTCGGCGGCGGTGGACACCGGCGGAAACATTACCAGTCAGCCCTCCGAAAACTACACCCCTGAGCTGTTTAATACCCACGTCGGCGGTATCGACACCTCGCTTTCCGATCAAGAGATCCGGGAAAAGTACGAGATCGCGGACGAAACCTCCGAAAACTCCTATATCGGTGACCAGGCGATCCGGGCGATGTACGGCGAAAAAGCGACCGGCGCGTGGTTCTACGATTTTCCGAGCGACGAGTACGTGTTTTCTTACCTGAAAGAGTATCTTGCCAACAACCCGGGTAAAAGTTTGACCTATGAAGGCAAGGCGGTGGACCCGGCTCAACTGAACCACGATTATTACGAGATCCGTTGGTACGTGTTCAAATTGGAAGGCAGTTCCTGGCACGTGGACGGTAAGGTGCTCAAAAAAGAAGGCGTGGTGGCGGTTGAAAAGGTGTTTGGCGGCGACGATACGGTGCTGCAGGCCGAAAAGGACGGCTTCTACATATTAGCGGAAAACGGCACGCTGGATGAAAACGGCGAGTTTGTTCCGTATCCCCATAACGGTGATCTTTTCAAAGAGTACCTTTTGGTAGTAAATGATAAGGGCGCCGCGGCGCTGAGAAATCAATACCCTGATGCCGAAATATTGGTGTTTACCAGCGAAGGGGAAAATCATCACCGGTACCGTTGGGTGATCGAAGGGGTAGAACTGGGCGAATTCTGGCATATAGAAGAATTCCCGGTGGAGATTCCCGGGTATAGCTGCTACGCCGAATATACCGCCTACGATACCGACGGGCATCATACGGCGATCGCTGAATACGGCACCCGGGCGAAGGTAATCGGAAAGACCTTCGCATTAGACGAGGACCCCGATCAGGGCTTAATGGTGGATTTCCATAACTACTATTATCCGGTCGAAACCATTGTCATCAAAAAAGAGGACGGAAAGACCGGCCGTCCGATCGGCGGCGCCGCTTTCGAATTGTGGCAGAACGGTCAGCGGATGACCTTCAATTATAACGAAACCACCGGCCAGTACGAACGGGACGAAGGGGATCGGGGTGCTGTAACCCGGATCACCACCAGTTTGGACGGCTATTCGGTCATCGCCACCACCGGCTTCAGTTATGAATACGGGGACGTGGAGATAAAAGAGGTGGTATCCCCTGCGGGTTACGACCCGGCGCCGGTCATCACCATCGGCAAGGATGTAAACGGTCATATCCTCATTAAAGATATCGAAGGCAAATCGGCGGAGCAATGGAGCGACATCGCCGAGGTTCCGAACGATGACGTGCTGGTGGTGAAGGATTACGCCGCCGAGTATATCAGCGTCACGGTAGAAAAGGTGTGGAACACCGGCAGTCCGGCGGACAGCGTGGTTATGGTGTTGCAGGCCAACGGACAGAATGCGGCGGCTTTGTTCCCCGGCATGGCGAACGTGCAGACGACCTTAAGTGGAGCCAACGCGTGGAAATACACCTGGACAAACCTCCCGCGGTACGCTAACGGCGAGATGGTGACCTGGGGGGTTAAGGAGATCGTCATCGGCGGAAAACCGACCTTAGCTGACGGTGTCACCTTTGCCAACTGGACGGTGACCTACGCACCGGGGGTGGCGGCCGATACCGATGGGGACGGGGACGTGGACAACTGGAAGTTCACCGTTATCAACGCCCAAAAGCGAATTCAGATGATCCTCACCAAGGTGGGTACCGACGGGAAGATCCTTCCCGGCAGTGTATTTACGTTAGAACAGGTGGAGCTGGTCAATGGGGTATGGAAGCCGGTCACCGGCACCCTCGTTAACACCCAGACCACCGACTCAAACGGTATGCTCACCTTTGACAACCTGACGGCGGACGTGTACTACCGACTGACCGAAATCAAGGCATCCGACGGCTACTACGTGACCGTGCCGCCTACCGTTCTCACGATGGATGCGGACGGCAACATCAAGCGGGTGCTGGATGACGGTACGCTGGCACAGTTGTACGATCCCGTTATTGAGGTGACCGGCCCGTTTAATATCCGGGTGACAAACCTGCAGATGACCGCCCTGCCCGAAACCGGCGGGTCGGGAACAAACCGGTATATACAGAGCGGAGGTATGCTGATGCTGTTATCGGCGCTGGCTCTGTGGATATACAAAAATAATCGCAGAAAGGAGGGAACGGATACCTCCTGATGCGAATGAAACGTTGTTATCAAACCCAATCAAAAACCACAAAAGAAAGGAAGAAAACTATGAAACTGACCAAGAAAATCGCAACCCTGGCACTCACCCTGATCCTGGTTCTGACGCTGGCTGTTCCGGCATTGGCGGCGGACCCGGTCGGCGGCACCCTCACCGTGAAGGGCGCCACCCTCACCAATCCTGACGACTATACCAAGTACACCGTGTACAAAATGCTGACCGTTCAGGACGGTAACACCGATCTGGAAAACAAGTATACCGTCGACGACAACTGGAAGCCGTTTGTCACCCGTGAAGACATGGAAGACTATTTTGTCGTCAAAGAGACGGCAGACGGCACCTACGTGGTGTGGGCGAAAAACACCACCTCTATCGCCGATGCGGCCGCCATTGCGGAGCTGGCGAGAAAATTTGTGACCGACAACCAGACCGTTGCCAACGCCACCAAGGTGGGCGAGGTGACCGTGAACGGTGCGGCTCTTCCCATTCCGACCAACGGTTATTATTTGCTGGTTCCGGATAACCAAACCGCCAGCGGCGTCGTGGTGGTGAAAAACGGACGGGCGATCGAGGTTACTGAGAAATCGGTGGCTCCCGGTATGCCCACCATTGAAAAACTGGTTTATGAGGATTCCATTCAGGGCTACACCACCGCTAATACCGCAGACGTGGGTAGTAAGATTCAGTACAAGGTCACCATTATCGCCGGACAGGGCGCTTCCGAGTACGTGCTGCACGATCATGTGGATGAGCACATCACCTTTGACCCCGCTTCGGTGAAGATCACCCGCGGCGGTAACGAGGTACAGGCATCTGAATTTGATCTGGTTACCACCGGCATCACCGACGGTTGCACCTTCCACATTGTATTCGATAAAGAATGGTGTAAAGGCCTCAACGAAGGCGCTGTGATCGTGGTGACCTACGAAGGCACCCTGATCGGTGAGGAGCAGAACGGTGAATGGAGCGAAGTGGATACCGATACCGATCACAAGAACACTGCGTATCTGACCCATACTGCCGCCGCGGTTAAGACCGACGAGACCTTCGTTTCCACCCAGACCTATGAACTCAACGTGTTAAAACAGGATCAGAATCAGGCGCCGTTGGAAGGCGCTGGCTTCGTGCTCCGCGACAACGAGAAAAACTATTATAAGTATGAAAACGGTGTCGTGTCCTGGGTGACCGACATCAACGACGCCACCGAATATTTCTCGGATGAGAACGGCAAACTCCGCTTCTACGGCCTGGACGCTGAGATTATGTATTTGGTGGAGAAAACCGTCCCCGGCGGCTATACCGGTGTGGAGGAGACCCAGGTCAACCTGAAGAGCGGCAGTGTCAAGGCCGGCAATGCGGTTGAGGTGATCAAGGTCACCAACACCCTGGGCCAGGCATTGCCCGAAACCGGCGGCATCGGTACCACCGTGTTCTATATCGGCGGTGCCGTTCTGGTGGTTTGCGCGCTGGTTGTGCTGATCGTGATGAAGAAGAAGGACAACAAAGCGGAATAAGTCATTTTGCGGTATTCTCCCCCCGACCCGGCCGGGTCGGGGGGATGCCGCCCGTATGACAACCGAAAGGAGAGTTCTGCCAAATGAAAAACCGCGTGTTTTATATTGTTTTGGTGCTGGTGTTTTTGGCAGGATTGTCCTTGCTGTTGTACCCGACCGTCAGCAATGCGTATAATAGCTGGCTGCAGTCGAGAGCGGTTGCTGAATACACGGCGCAGACCGGTAAAATGGATCAGCAGATCTATGAGCGGGAAATGGAGAAGGCGCAGACCTTTAATACGGAGCTTTTGAACCGTGAAAACCCGTTTACCTTGCCGGAGGAGATGCTTGCTCGGTATAACGAAACGCTGGCGGTGACCGACGGCGGCATTATGGCGTATATCAAAATTCCGGCGGTGGACGTGACCCTGCCGATCGCTCACGGCACCTCGGACGAGGTGCTGAAGGATAAGATCGGGCATCTCGAATGGAGTTCTCTGCCGGTGGGCGGGAAAAACACCCACTGTGTCATTTCGGGTCACCGGGGGTTGCCCTCGTCCGAACTGTTTACCAACATCGACCACCTCGAGGTGGGGGATAAGTTTTATCTCTACGTGTTGGGACAAACGCTGGAATATCAGGTGTGTCATATTGCGGTGGTGGAACCGCACGACCAGCGGCTTTTGCGGGTGGAGGAAGGACAGGATCTCGTCACCCTGGTGACCTGCACCCCTTACGGTATCAACTCCCACCGCCTGTTGGTGCGTGGCATCCGCACCGGTACCCAGTCGGGGGATATGCCGGTGAACGGCCAGGTGAAAAACGAGGTGGCGATTGTCGACGTGCTGGTGCTGGTGATGATCATGCTGGTGGTCGCCGCCGTGGTCGCATTTATATGGGTGCTGTTGAGTAACAATCAAAAGAAAGGGGGACGGCATTATGCTAAGAAAGATCGCTAAATTCTCGTTTGTGTTGGTTTTGTGTATGCTGTTTGCCGTCCCGGTATCGGCCGCCCGGCAGGGGAGCTTTACGCTGAAAAATCTGGAAAATGAAGTGGTATTGTACCCGGTAGCGGATGAAAACGGGGTGCCCGCAGGGGATTTTGCGGGCGCTGTCGACCGCCTGACCCAAAATCATTTGACCCCGGCTATGGCGAAAACGCTGTATGATCGTATCGGGGAAAACCATACCGGCTCCACCTCTTTGTCCCCCGACCCGCAAGGGGAGATGACCTTTTCCTCGTTGGAGGAGGGGTGGTATCTGGTGGTAAGCCGGGCGGAAAAACCGGAATTTGCCCCCTTTTTGGTGGCGATTCCGATGATTATTAACGGGGAATCGATGTATGATTTAGAGGCGGAGCCGAAGGTGGAAAGTCCCGTGACCCCGCCCACCACCTCCACCCCCGAAAACCCCCGGCCCAACATCCCGCAGACCGGGGTGGTGTTATGGCCGAAATACCTGCTGTTAATGGCAGGCGCGTTACTCATCACGGTGGGGGTGGTGGAAACGGTGGCCGGACGGGAGAAACGCCATGAATAAACGGCAAAAACGGGGAATAGCTACCGTCCTGATCGGCCTTGTCCTTTTGCTGTCCGGGCTGTTGGTCCATTGGTTACAGCAGCAGGAGGATATCACCGCCGGCGACCGGTCGGCGGCGCTTTTGGAACAGTTGGATGATGATACGGCGGCGATCGCCCCCGGCGGGAAGGATATCGCGTTGCCGGAAAAAACCTATGAGGGATACACGCTGATCGGGGATATCGAGGTGGCTTCCGCCGGCATCCGCTTGCCGGTATTGAATGATTGGAACGAGAAGATGCTGAAAGTAGCCCCCTGCCGGTATCAAGGCACCCTTACCGGCGGCGATATGATCATTATGGCGCATAACTATCAGCATCATTTTCGCTTTTTGCAGACGGTTAAAATAGGCACAGGTGTCACCTTCACTAACACGGCGGGGGTGGAATACCGTTACCGGGTGGCGAAGGTGGAACGGTTGCACCGCACCGAAGGGGAACAGCTCCCCTCCGCCGATTATCCGCTCACCCTGTTTACCTGTACGCCGGGCGGTATCGAGCGGGTGGTGGTCCGCTGTGAAAAGGAGACGGAATAATGTTCAGAAAACTCACTCGCAAAAACCGGGAACTGCCGTTTGATGATTGTGTTCACTTGCTGAAAAATGAAAAAAGAGGGGTTTTGTCGGTGAACGGCGACGGCGGCTATCCGTATGGTATGCCGATGAACCATTGGTATAACGAAGAGGACGGTAAGATCTACTTTCACTGCGGAAAAACCGGACACCGGCTGGACTCTCTGCTCAAAGACGGGAAGGTGTCTTTTTGTGTGTACGATGAAGGATACCGTCAGCCGGGCGAATGGGCGCTCAACGTAAAAAGCGTGATCGTATTCGGGAAGATCGAGGTGGTGGACGACCGGGAAAGGGTTGCGGATGTGACAAGGAAACTCAGTTACAAGTTCACCCGGGATAAAGCGTATATTGAGGCGGAAATTGAGGGACACGCTCATAACACGCTGTTGCTCGCCTTGACCCCGGAGCATATTTGCGGAAAACGGGTGCAAGAATCCTAATGAAAATATCCTCGGAACCTGTCCGGGGATATTTTTTCTTTTGTCACTCTTTACTTTCCGAAAAAGGTGTGGTATCTTCAATATAGAACCACAGTCCGGTAAAGGAGTGACCGCTATGAACTACGTAGAAAACACCGTGATCGAGATCCCTATGGGGTCGAAAAATAAATATGAACTGGATAAGGACACCGGCCGGATCGTGCTGGATCGGGTGCTGTACGCCTCGATGATGTACCCGGCGGAATACGGCATTTTAGAGAACACGCTTGCCCCCGACGGAGATGCGCTGGACGTGCTGGTCATCTGCTCCGATCCCACCTTCCCCGGCTGTGTGGTGCCGGCACGGGTGCTCGGATATCTCAGTATGATCGACGGCGGCAAGCTGGATTATAAGATCATCACGGTGGTGGATTGCGATCCGCGGTATGAGAACATTACCGAGATCGAGCATCTGTCCCCCTTCGTGCTCAAGGAGATCGCCAACTTCTTTGCCAACTATAAGGTGTTGCAGGGCATCTCGGTGGAGGTCGGCGATTATCAAGGGCGGGAGCAAGCGATGAAGATCATCGAACAGTGCCGCCAAGCGTATAAAGATGCGAACGGTTGATGAGATATCCCCGGATTTCCGGGGATATTTTTTTATATAAAGGGAAGAATAATCAATAAAAATACTTGCATTTTGGCTGTTTTGTGCTATAATACCCGGTGTTTTTCACGGAGGCGAACATTTATGCGAATCATCGATTTTCACACCCATATTTATCCTGAAAAGATCGCCCAAAAAGCGACCGACAGCATCAGCGAATTTTACGGTCTTGAGGGCGGCGGTCTGTGCGGCACCGTGAAGCAACTGCTTGAAAGCGGCGAAAAAGCCGGCATCAGCGAATTTGTGGTACTGCCGGTAGCGATCAAGCCGGATCACGTGCGCCATATCAACCGGTTTATCGTTGGAGAGGTGGCAAACGAACCTCGGTTTTACGGCTTTGGTACCGTTCACGCGGAGCAGGAGGATCTTGGGGAGGAGATCGAGTATATCGAGGGGAACGGCCTTCTCGGGGTGAAGATGCACCCCGATACTCAGCGGTTTAACATCGACGACGAGCGGCTTTTTCCGGTGTATGAGCGGTTGCAGGGGAAGCTTCCGGTGCTGTTTCACGCAGGGGACACCCGGTATGATTATTCCCACCCCGCCCGCATCCGTCGGGTGATCGATAAATTCCCGAAACTCACCGTTATTGCGGCGCATTTCGGGGGATATTCGATGATCGACACGGCTTATCAATATTTAAAAGATACTGACTGCTATCTGGATATTTCCAGTTCGCTTATGTTTATGCAGCCGGGAGAAGCGGAGCGGTATATCCGCGCGTACGGCGCTCACCGTATGCTGTACGGCACCGATTTTCCGCTGTGGGACCCCGAAAAAGAGGTGCCGCGCTTTTTGGGACTGGCGCTGACCGACCGGGAGCGGGAGCAGATCGCGTATGAAAATGCTCTGCATATTCTGCGGAAAAATTAAAAAAACCTCTTGACTTTTGGTGCTTCCGGTACTAAAATGAGAAAAACAATAAATGCTGAGATGATATTAAGCGGGATGACTCGTGCTTGCAGAGAGCCGTTGGCTGGTGAGAAACGGTAGACGACCATATCGCTGTCTCGTATCGGAGCAGGGTTTCGGAAACTGTCAGTAAGAGATCCCGGGTGAGCCCGTTACAGCTTAAGGGTTTGTTGGAACCTGATGAGGCGGCTTGCTATAAGGCAGGCAAAACGGGTGGTACCGTGGTCGATTTTGTTGATCATCCCGCAGAGACTATTTCTCTGCGGGTTTTATTTTTATCAAAATCCATTTGGCAAATGGAAAGTAAGGACAGGTGAGTCGTATGAAAAAACTGTACGTATCGGACATTACCCTGCGGGTAGCGGCGGAGGAACTGGGTCATGAGATCTCCTTCCGCGAAAAGCTAACTATGGCGGCGCGACTGCAACAGACCGGCGCCGATGCGATCGAACTACCTTTCATTACGGCAGGAAAAGAGGACGTGGTGGTGTACCGCACCATAGCGGAATCGGTGTCCGATTGTGCGGTGTGTATTCCTTGCGACAGCGAGGAGGCGATTGCCGCCGCCGCGGAATGCGTGAAAGCAAACGAGAATACGGTGATTCAGATCTCCTTGCCCATTTCCACCGTGCAAATGGAATACACCTATCATATTAAAGCCCCGAAAATGCTGCTGAAGATTGCCGCTCTTTGTGAGGCGGCGGCGAAGGTGACCGATAAGGTGGAACTGGTGGCGCGGGATGCCAGCCGGGCGGAGGCCGGCTTTGCGGTGGAATGTGCCAAAACCGCCTGTGAAAACGGTGCGAAAGCGGTCACCCTTTGCGATGACGGCGGGGTGTACTTCCCGGACGAAATGGCGGCGCTGGTTCAAGAGGTGAAAGCGGCCGGGGTGGACACGGTGTACGTTCAGCCGTCCAATAGCTTAAATTTTGCCGCCGCCTGTGCGGTGGCGGCGATCCGGGCGGGGGCGTCCGGCGTAAAAACTTCGGCGGTCGGTGCCGATTATCTCGCCACCGACGTGTTTTCGGATATCATCCGTGCTAAAGGGGAGACGTTGGGGGCGGAATGCCGTTTGAACGTCACCGCCATTCATAACCTCGTATCCGGAGTGGCCGCCACCGATAAGCAGGATACCGACGTCACTTCCGCCGATAAAGCAAAGGCGCTCAGCCCGGACAGTACCTTGGCGGACATTGCCGCCGCCATTGCGGCGCTAGGCTATGAACTCAGCGACGAGGACACCGGCAAGGTGTTTGATGAATTCAAACGGGTGACCGCCCAGAAAGGGGCAATCGGCTCCCGTGAATTGGAAGCAATCATTGCCTCCACCGCGATGCAGGTGCCGTCCACCTATCATCTTATCAATTACGTGGTGAACTGCGGAAACATCATCACCGCCACCGCCAATATCACCCTCGAAAAAGAGGGGGAGACCTTAATGGGGGTGAGCATCGGCGACGGTCCGATCGATGCGGTGTTCCACGCGATCGAACAGATCGTCGGCTTTCATTATGAACTGGACGATTTTCAGATCCAGGCGATCACCAAAGGCCGGGAAGCGATCGGCTCGGCGCTCATTCGTCTGCGTGCCGGTGGGAAGCTGTATTCCGGCAACGGGGTGTCCACCGACATTATCGGGGCGTGCGTGCGCGCTTACCTGAACGCTCTCAATAAAATTGTGTACGGAGAGAACTGATATGAAACTTGCTTTTTCCACTAAAAATATAGGTTCTTCCTCCTTTTTGGAGCTGTGCAACAAAACGGGGGAATACGGCTTTTCGGGTTTTGAGGTGTTTGATGCCAAAGCCCTGAAGTCGGCGCATAAGGATAGCATTTTTCACTCCTCCATGCGCGCCGGCGCTAAGCGCAAACTTATCAACCGCCACATTGAGATCGCATCGGTGAAATACCCCGATCCGATCACCGGGGAAACCCCGCCAGACGAGGTGGCGGCGTACGTAGAGCAGGCCGCGACGGTCGGCTGTCCGAACGTGGTGCTGGAGCTCGCCGTCGGGGCGGGTACCGATCTCTCGCCGGTGTTGGCGGAGGCGGTCAAAAAGGCGGAGGCGCTGGGTGTTTTTCTGCTGATCGAAACGGCGGGGGAATACGCTCACACCGAAAACGTGCTTAAGGTGATCAACCGGTTTGAAACCGCCGCTATGGGGGTGGCGTGGAATATTCGTGCGACCTTCTTTGAGGGAAAGGAAACGGCGGACAACACCATTCAGACCCTCGGCGCACATATCCGCTTTGTGCGGATCGGCGACCGCAAAGAGGGCAAAAACGTGCTGATCGGGGACGGTGAGTTGCCGGTTCAGGAGTTTGTTAATGCGCTGAAATCTCTCAATTTCGACGGCTTTGTGTGTGCCGATTGGAATGACGATATTCCGTCGGAGGATATCGTTTTAACCCATTTTGTGAGCTTTATGACCCGGATGAGTGACGAGCGGGGAAATACCCGCCCGGTGTACTATAACCGGAGCAAGACCGGCACCCACCCGTGGAAAAAATACGACGTGCTGGACCTCACCTTCTCGCAGGTGCTGGATAAAATGGTGGAGTATTACCCGGATCAGTATGCCTTTAAATACACCACCCTCGATTACACCCGTACCTACGCACAGTTCCGGGAGGACGTGGATAACACCGCCGCCGCCCTTATTTCGCTCGGGGTGAAAGCGGGACATCACGTCGCTATCTGGACCACCAATATTCCGCAATGGTTTATCACCTTCTGGGCGACGGTGAAGATCGGTGCGGTGCTGGTGACGGTGAATACTGCGTATAAGATCCACGAAACCGAATACCTGTTTCGTCAGTCGGATACCCATACGTTGGTGATGATTGAGGATTGCCGGGACTCCAATTATAAAGCGATTATGGAAGAGCTTTGCCCCGAGCTGAAGACCTTGAAACCGGGCAGTCCTCTTTATTCTAAGAAACTCCCCTTCCTGCGCAACGTGGTGACGGTCGGATTCCACATGGACGGCTGTCTGGAATGGGATGAAATGATGAAGCGTTCTTCTCTTGTTCCGAAGGAAGAGGTGCGCCGTCGGGCGGCACTCACCCGTCCGGACGACGTGTGCAATATGCAGTACACCTCCGGTACCACCGGCTTCCCCAAAGGGGTTATGCTCACCCACCGGAACATCGTCAATAACGGCAAGATCATCGGCGACCGTATGGATATTTCCACCGCCGATCGGATGATGATTCAGGTGCCGATGTTCCACTGCTTTGGTATGGTGCTGTCCATGACCAATATGATGACCCACGGCGGCACCATGTGTCCGATGCCGTATTTCTCGCCGAAATCGTCGTTGGCCTGCGTGAACGATGAGAAGATCACCTGCTTTAACGGGGTGCCGACCATGTTCATCGCGATGTTCAACCACGAGGATTTTGCGAAAACCGATTTCTCGTATATGCGAACCGGCATTATGGCGGGGGCTAACTGCCCGCCGGAACTGATGCGCCGGGCGGCGGATGAGATGAATATGAAAGAGATCCTCAGCGTGTACGGGCAGACTGAGGCCTCCCCCGGCTGTACCATGGGCGAGGTGAACGAGGATCTTGACCACCGGGTGGAAACGGTGGGAAGCGCCTTCCCCGGGGTGGAATGTAAGATTATTGACCCGGAAACCGGCGAGGAACTCCCGGACGGGGAGAACGGGGAGTTTGTGGCGCGTGGCTACAACATTATGAAAGGGTATTATAAGATGCCCAAAGCCACCGAACAGACCATTGATAAGGACGGCTGGTTGCACAGCGGCGACATCTGTTGCCGTACCCCCGACGGGTATTATAAGGTGACCGGGCGGCTGAAAGATATGATCATCCGCGGCGGTGAAAACCTGTATCCGCGTGAGATCGAAGAGTTTTATCTTACCCACCCGAAGGTGCGGGACGTACAGGTGGTTGGGGTACCGGATCAGCGGTACGGCGAGGAATGCTGTGCCTGGATCATCCTCAAAGCCGGAGAAGAATCGGATGAAGACGAGATGCGCAAGTATGGCGAGGATCATATGGCCAAACATAAGGTGCCGCGCTACTTCCATTTTGC